>CAUUIC010000019.1:0-6139 GCA_963545125.1 uncultured Acholeplasmataceae bacterium | reverse complement strand
GAAGAACCAAAAGCAGAGTTTGTTGGAATTGGCGGTGCCTCTCTTATTTGCAGACAAATTAACGATTGTTACAGCGGAATGACTTTTACGAATCCTTTTATGATTAGTGTAAGCGAAAAAATACAAGACAAATTTGCCGATTACCTAAAAATTCTTCAAAGATTTTTTGATTTGATTAAGAGAACCACACTTTATCCAACATCGATTTCAAAAGAAAGTATTTGTAAAAGTTACGACGGTAAAATTATTAAAAAGATATACAGCGCCTTAAAATAAGTAAAAAAGATTTTAAACTAAGTAGTTAACGAATACAATTTTTTCAAAAATTCGTAAAACTTACTTCAAAAAACAAAATTTTTTTAATCATTTTTCAAAATGTAAGCGTATACATTTAATATTTTGACTTTATTTTTTTCATTCTATATAATATAAATATCTCTATATACACACGCCATAAATTGAAGAAAATGGCACAAAAAAGGAGCGGTATGGAAGTTAAATTACAAGGTCTTACTAAAATTTTCGTCGACAAACAAAAACGCGAAACCACAGCGGTTGATAAATTAACAATTACTGTTGGCGATGGTAAGCTAATTGGTCTACTTGGACCTTCTGGTTGTGGAAAATCAACCACCCTATATATGATCGCGGGTTTACATGAACCTTCTGGCGGTAAAATTATTTTTGGCGATGAGGACGTAACTCCACTTTCTGCCGATAAACGAGGAATTGGTCTAGTTTTCCAAAACTATGCACTATATCCACACTTAACAATTCGTGAAAACATTATGTTTCCACTGCAAAACATGCATGTGCCTGCCAATGAAATTGACGATATGGTAGAAGAAGTTGCACGCCTAGTTGGTATTGCTAACTTACTTGAACGCAAACCTTCTCAACTTTCAGGTGGTCAACAACAACGCGTAGCCATTGCTCGTGCTTTGGTTAAAAAACCAAAAGTCTTGCTACTTGACGAACCACTTTCAAACCTTGACGCTCGTCTACGTCTACAAATGCGTGAAGAGATTAAACGTATTCAAAAAGAAACTGGAATTACTGCAGTATTCGTTACTCACGACCAAGAAGAAGCGATGTCTATTTGCGACGAGATCGTTTTAATGGAAGCGGGTGTTGAACAACAACGCGGTGTTCCTCAACAAATTTACGACAACCCTGCTAACTTGTTTGTTGCGAAGTTCCTTGGAACTCCGCCAATTAACCTATTTAAAGCACACATCAAAAAAGACCGTGTGTTTGTTGGAGATGAAGACGTGCTTTCTGCCAAAGGCGCAAAAGCCGTAGTTAAGTCTTGGGCTGAACTTAAACAAAATCACCCAGTAGTAGAGCGAGACAACTCAGACGTAACTTTGCATATCGCTGGTTGTGGTCAACTTAAAGCAGAAATTGAACCACTACTTGCTGAGTTTTCAAAAATTGCAGGTGGTTTCCTTTATGACTTTACGCTAAACGGAGCAACTGAAGGTTTCACTTTAGTTCAAGGTAACCGTCGTAAAGCTCCGAAAAAAACTAAAGACTTAGCAGTTGCTAAATTAAATCAAAAAATAGAATACAAAAAATACCGAATTGAATACTACCAGGCAAAAATTCAGAGAACCGATGCACAAATTGTTGAAGTTAAAGCAAACAAAGACTTTGTTGACGAAGTTAAAATAACTAAACTTGAACAAAAAATTCACAAACTAGACCTAGCAGTTCAAGCAGCTAAGGATAAAATTAGTCAACTTCAAGAACAAATTCAAACTATTGAAGCAGACCGCTCTCCATATATTGACCCTAGGTTCCACCTAGGTTTGGTAAACCGTGAACTTAACCCTAACTTTGAACGCGCTACTAAACGCTTTATTCGCCGTTTCACTGCTAAAGCCGTAGTTCCGGTAGTTGCTCCAAACTCTCCACTTTCAGAACTATCTTCTGCAACCCTTAAAGCAATTTTTCAAAAGAAATTAACTAAATGGGACAAACTAATTGACACAACCCTTCCTGAAAACATTGATTTCATGAAGAAATCAATCCACACTGTGCTTCACCACAAACGCAGTGGCGTGAGAACTTTGGCTTTCCAAAAATTAGACATTATTCGCCTACCTAAAAAAATTTTTGGAGTAACTCTGCCAACTCTACACGAAACTACTGTTAAAAACAACGAAGAGTTAATTAAAGCAATTTCTGAAAACCCACTTGCAATTGGTTTCATTCAATATGACCTACTTAAAGAATCTGGTCTAAAAGAAATCAAAGTCAACGGACAAAGCGCAACTGACGAAGGTGTGCGCACAGGCACTTACTTCTTTGCTTCAGTTTCAACAATCTTGGCATGTCAATACCCAATTGTAATTCCTGACAAAATTGCCGCTGCTTTTCTTGATTTCATTAAATCTAAAGAAGGTGAAGCAATTATTGCTAAACACTCAAAAATGTATCCAGACAGAAATTACCTAGTTGGTATTCGTCCAGAGGCCTACACAGTAGATGCAGAAAAAGGTTGCTTGACTCTAAACTACCAATACTTTGAGTCAATTGGCCGTGACTTAACACTAATCGCTGCTCATCCTCAGGCTACTCACCGTACTTTTAGAGTAATTCTTTCTGATGTTAACGACTCTAAAAAACTAAAAGACGGCAAAGTTAAAATGTCGCTAGATTATTCTAAAGTCTTTGTTTTTGACGAAGAAACTGGCGAAAGGATTATCTAATGCATTTCCGTGTCGATGCACGAAGAAAACTAAAAATCTGGTTCCAAAACAATAAAGGTTGGGTGTATCTACTCCCAATCCTAACCTTAATGGTTATATTTACTTTCTACCCACTAATTAAAACCATTTTAATTTCGTTTGACCCAACTTTCCGCCGCGACATTCAAACACTTAGCCCAGGTTCTTTTAGTTTTGACAACTACCGTGCACTATTTGCTGAACACTCAGATTTTGGCCTGGCTTTGAAAAACACAGCGCTTATCGTGTTTGTAACAGTTCCGCTGTCTACAATCATAGCCCTTGGAATTTGTGTGTCTTTAATGTCGGTTAAACGCATTCGTTCGTTTTTCCAAACTATCTTTTTCCTTCCGTATATCACGAACACTATCGCGATTGGTTTAGTGTTTGCCGTGCTTTTTGACTATCAATCTGGGCTTGTTAACTCATTTTTAGGCCTATTTGGCATTGGCAAAACTAACTGGCTAAACCCAGCCGCAGTTGGACAGCATGGTTATGCTGCGGCTACAGATGGTGCAATGCGCGCAGTCACTTTGTTTTACATCACTTGGTCAGGTCTGCCTTTTAAAATTCTGATTTTCATGGGAGCCCTTCAAGGCATTAACAAACAATACTACGACGCTGCTAAAATTGACGGAACTTCATCTTGGCGCACATTCTACAAAATCACCGTGCCGCTAATTTCGCCAATGATTTTATACGTGGTAATTACTTCGCTAATTGGTGCGTTTAAAACTTATGCAGCGGTGATCGGTCTATTTAACGATCCAACTCTACGTGCAAGAATGAACACCGTGGTTGGTTATGTTTACGACAAACTAGCCGACAGTGGCTCTGGCTACGCACAAGGTGCGGCTGGTGCTGTGGTACTTTTCTTAATAATCCTAGCACTTACTTTTGTAAGTACTTGGGCATCTAAGAAAAAGGTTCACTACTAACAAGAGGTTTTCTGAAAATGAATGAAAGAATTGATGTTAAGAAAAAACTAGTCTATCAAAAAATTAAGTCAACCTCGCAAAAAACTGTTGCCATAATCTTTTTGACTATTATGGCTTTAATGATTATCGTGCCTTTTTACTGGATGTTAAATACCTCTTTTAAAAACGAATCTGAAGTTTTAGAAGAACCGCCAACACTTTACCCACACGCCTGGACTTGGAAAAACTACTCATACGCTTTTAACGGAACAAGACTAACAAACATCCGTTTACTTAAACAAAAACTAAAAGAATACGAAGGTCCAAACGGGGTTGTTCAGACCGCTAAAAAAGAACGCGATAAAATTGCTTTAACAGACACAGAAAAAACTAAGTTAGACGCACTTTTAAAGGGCGATCCTAAAAATCTATACACAGACTCCTACTACAAAGATGCACTTGAACCTTATATTTTAGATAACTCTAAATACGCCTTTCAAGCATATAAAGATAAATTAGCAGAAAAAGAAAAGTTAGACGTTAAACTTAATGAGGCTAAAACTCCCGCCCAAAAGGCTAAAATTCAAGTTCAATTAAACAAAATTAGCAAGTATCTTACTGACTTTTTGGCTAGTTATAACGCTGATTTAGTTAAATTTGCAAGTTGGAAAGACGAACAAATTTATAAACCTGATTACTTAAAACTAAGAAATAAAGACTTGGCTTACCAAGTGGCTGATCGCAAATACAAAAATCTAGCAAGTGAGTTAAAAGGCCTGCCTGGCAAAATTGAAGGTGAAGAAAATGCACCTTCTGACCGTTTCACTAGATACTTGCTAAACACCTTAATAGTTGGTATTTCTTCAACTATTGTTGGTACCTTTATGTCAATCATCGGTGCGTTTGCGCTATCTAGGCTGGAATTCAAAGGTCGCGACACAATATTTAAAGTAATGCTTTCTACTATGATGATTCCAGGTGAAATAATGGTGATTACTAACTACGGTACAGTTTCTCGACTTGGTTGGACTGACCAAGCACCTGCTTTTTCAGGAGCTCCGTTCCTTGCAATGACCGTACCATTTTTAGTCACAGTCTTCCACATTTACTTAATTCGCCAAAACTTCCGCCAAATTCCAAATGAACTTTATTATGCTGCCAAAGTTGACGGTACATCTGACTTTAAGTATCTATGGAAAGTCATGGTCCCACTTGCCAACTCATCAATTATTACAATTACTATTTTGAAACTAATGGGTTCTTGGAATGCCTATATTTGGCCAAACCTAGTAGCCGGTCAAAACTTTAAACTAATTACTGTATGGTTACGTTCTGCGTTTGTAGACCAAGAGTCTAACCGAATAGCCGTTGAGCGTCAAATGGCTGCAACTGTTATCGTGTTAATTCCACTACTGCTTGTCTTTATCTTCCTTCGTAAATATATCATGCGCGGTGTTGCCCGCGGTGGAACTAAGGGTTAGAATTTAAAATAACTCTGCAAGGAAAAATTATGAGAAAATTATTTTTAGCACTAATCGCTATCTTCTCAACACTATTTTTAACTGCTTGTGGTAAATATGATGTAACTTTTTGGCACACTTTTGGTAAAAAAGACATCACTGCCATTGAAAAAAGATTAAAAGATTTCACTAAAAAAACTGGTATCACCGTTAAACTTGAACAAAAGGGAGGATACCAAGACATTAAAGGTGCGATTGACAAAACTCTTTCTACTAACAATCGCCCTAACTTAGTCATTGCTTACCCAGACCACGTTGCTTCATTTAACGAAAACCGTAAAAATGTCCTTGACTTAACTAAGTTCATCAATGAAGGAACTCAACTTCAAAAAAAATACATCAGCGACCAAGACTTTAAAAAAGATTGGGATGAACAGTTTTACGATTTCGTAAAAGAGTCTCCTCTTTCTGAAAAAGGAATTTATACAACTCCGTTTGGCCTTTCTACCGAAGTTATTCTTTACAATAAAGAACTTGCCGCAGAAATTCCTAACTTTACTGAAAAAGTAAAAACTTGGGAAGGTATTTGGGAAATGGCTAAAGAATACCGCGAAAAACATACCGAAAAGTTTGACAAATTAGTGGACCTTCCAGATCCAAAAGAACCTGGCAAAACTAAAAAACAATTTGAACGTACAGCTGTGTTTGGCTACGACTCAGATGCTAACATGCTAATCACTATGGCAAAACAATACGGCCTTCCGTACACAGATTTTGTGAAAAAGAACGGTGAACTTAAAGGGGATGCTTTTTTCCACGACACTACACAAAATGCACAATTAGTAGAAATGTTAGACACTCTAAAAGGCTACGCTGCTCAAAACTTATTTACAACTGGTGCAACTTGTGGAAACAAATATAACTCAACTGCCTTTAAAAACAAACAAATCGTCTTTACTATTTCTTCATCTGGTGGAGTTGGCTACAACATTCCAGATAAGAACAACCAATTTGAAGTAGGTATGCTACC
>CAUUIC010000018.1:0-6141 GCA_963545125.1 uncultured Acholeplasmataceae bacterium | reverse complement strand
CATTTCCTGGACAATAGAAATGGGGTACATTTGTTTTGTTGCGTTTGTTTTTTAAATCAAACTATTGTTTAAAAATTTGTGAAAGGATTTTTTTGTCTTTTTGGTCGAGTGGTTTGCCTTCAACTGAATAGTTTTGAACAACCGCCGCTAACTTACCAAATGTAAAAAAACCTTCTTTAATAATATTTTCAATAATTTCTTTTAAAGCACTAGGTGTAATTTTTTTACTCTCAAGCCAGTTTTTAATCAAAATATACTGATTGGCAGAAAGTGGTTTGGCATTTTTTTCAATCAGTTCGCCAACTTCTTTTAGTAAACATTCTTGCGGGTCTAACTCTGGATTTTGAATAAAGTCTAAAATTTGCGCGTAGAGTGGTTTTAAAGAAATCAGTTCTCTAACTTTGCCGCTTTCGTTTTCTTCGTAGACAAAAGTAATGATTTTTTTAGAGTGTAGTGAATTTAAAGTGTTTTCAGCAACACTTTTTTCAAGTCCAGTTTTTTTAACAAAAGAAAGCACTGTGTGTTTTTTCTTTTTTTCTGAAAGTAAAAGCACCACAAAAGAATACTCGTTTGCCGATAAGTTTAACTTCTTTTGTTGTTCAGAGACAAGTTTTAAAAAGTCAAGCGAGTAGTCTAAAAATAATTTTTCAAGCATTTATGTTCTCCTTGGTCTGCAATTTTTCAAGGGCTTTTTTTGCAGCCTCTTTTTCAGACAACGCCTTTGAACGACCAGTTCCAGTAGCCAGGAGCACATCTTTTTCATAATAAACTCCAGAGACAAAAACTTTGTCGTTGCTAGGGCCTGATTCAGATATTAGTTTGTATGAAATTAACTTATTTGAAAATCCTTGATAATACTCTTGTAAGACGGTTTTGTAGTCAATAATATCTATCTCTTTTAAAAATACAGACCATATATATTTCTCAAAAAAATGTCTACAGTTTTCAATTCCGCTGTCTAGATAAATTGAGCCAATTAGGGCTTCCATACAGTCAGCAATTATAGATTTTGGAATTGGCGAAACTCGGGTTTTAATGTAGTTATCTAAATTGATTTTTTTGGCGTAAACCAAAAGCGCGTCTTCAGAAATCATCGCAGCTCTTTGTTTTGAAAGATAGCCTTCGTTTTCATTTGTATACTTATTTAACAATGCTTCGGCTGCCAAAAAATCTAAAATACTGTCTCCTAAAAACTCTCGTCGTTCGTAGTTTGGCAGTTTGTTTAAGTTACCGTACGAAGAGTGAATAAAAGCGGGAATAAAATTTTTTAGGTTTTTTACCTTAATTCCAATTGACTTTAAAAAGGCTTTCTCATCTGTCATTTTCAAGTCCTTTTAAGAATTTTTCAATAATGTTGTTTTCAACAAAAACTTTAGCCTGTTTAATAGCTTGCTTTAAGTCTTGGTGTTTAGCGGCACCGTGTGCCTTGACTACTACGCCTTTAGTTCCAAGAATCAAGGCGCCGCCAGTGTCATTTGCAGTCAGTTTTTTAACTGCTCTTTTGATTGATTTTCTTAAAATTAAGAAGGCAAGTTTTTTAAGTAAACAATATTTTAGTTCTTTTTTAAAGTTCTCTTTAAAGCCTAACAAGGCGCCTTCCATGGATTTTAAAATTAAGTTGCCACTAAATCCATCTGTTACTAAAACATCTGCATTTTTAAAAAATAGTTCTTTTGGTTCAACATTTCCGTAAAAATTAAACTCATGGGTTTCTTTAAGTAAATCATAAGCAGAACGTTCAAACTCACGGCCTTTGCCTTTTTCAGAACCTATAGAAATTAATCCGACTTGTGGTAAAAAATCGTTGTTGCCAATAAGTTGTTTTAAATAAGTAACTCCAATTTGCGAAAAATCTACTAAATCTTTTGGAGAAATTTCGGCAGTAGCACCACAATCTAGTAGAATTTTTTTAGTTCCGTCTATAGTATTGAAAGGAATGGCTAACGCTAATCTACGAACTTTTGGCAGTCTACCTACAATTAAGTGAGCACCAAAAACCACAGCCTGGGTTGGACCCGCTGAAACCACGGCGTCAACTTGGTTGTTTTTAAGTAAAGTAAGTGCTTTAAAAAGAGAATGCTCGGGAGACTTTCTAAACTCAGCAAATGGGTCTTCCACACCCATATCTAGGTATTTATCTGTGTGAACGATTTTGCATTGGGGGTGAATAGAAAACTCACTTAATTTACTTTCATCTCCAACTAAGTAAAACTCAATATCTACATTTTCGCCCAATAAGGCTTTTATAGATTTTTTATTTTCAAAAATACCTAGGTCTCCACCCATCATATCAACGGCTATTTTAATCATATTTATCTCCTTCAATTGTAGCAAATACAGCCAAGGCTGTCATTGCTTCCACAATAACTGGTGCTCTTAATCCAAAACAAGTATCGTGTCTACCTTGGATTTCTATCAACTCTATTTTACCAGTTTTTAAGTTAAGAGTTTCTTGCGGTTTAGAAATTGAACCAGTTGGCCTGAAAGTAGTTTCAATTAAAATAGGATTTCCATTTGAAATCCCGCCAACTATACCGCCTGCGTTGTTAGTGTAAGTTCTACCAGATAAATCTGCTAAAGTGTCGTTGTATTCAGAGCCTTTTTTGCAAACTGTCTCAGAACCAAGGCCAAATCCAAGTGCTTTCACACCAGGTATCAAATAAACAAATCTAGCGATATTGGAGTTTAATTTATTGAAAAAAATTGAACCAACACCTGGTTTTAATCCAGTTAAAGTAGTCAAGATTTTAACCCCCACACTGTCCTGTTCTGCTTTGATTTGATTTAAATATTCAGCAAACTTCAAAGGATCTTTTTCAGTACCAATTTGTTTAATTTTGCTACTAAACTCAAGTCCTAAATATTGGCGAATAAGTTCGCCAATAAATACAAATAAAATCGTAGTTCTACCCGAAAAAAGTCCACCACCTGGGAAAGTTTGTCCGTACTTTTGAATTGAAACAAAATCAGCCTGACCTGGTCTTGGAGTTAAACTAAACTGTGCGTAGTCTTTAGACATCTCATTTGTGTTTTTAAAATAAACTTCAATTTCTTCACCAGTAGTTTTATTCCCCTGAAATCCAGAGACGATAATGTACTTATCTGGCTCTTTTCTTGGAGTTGTGAAAACAGAAGTTGATTTTCGTCTTTCAAGGGCTTTACAATAAAGTCTTTTGGAAAACCGGTTAACCGAATTCCAATTCTTGGGCTGTGGGTATCTCCGTAAATCTTGATCTGGACTTTCTCGGATATCTTAATACTCTGCTGCATTTACCATGTACCAAAATAAAGCGCTAAGTAGTTCGCCTGTGTCCGTTTCATTTGTCAAAGCAGCGTAAAGTGAAACAAACGCTTGGTAAATTAGCATTTTTTCACCATACATGACATGCGGATACTTCAGCCTAAATTAAAAATTATCTAGTTTATAGTTAACAGAGCAAATAAAGCTAGCAGTTTCAAAAAACACAGGATCAAACGAACCCTGGTCTATCAATTTTTGAAATGAACAAGTTGTTGCATTAAAAATAATAAATTCTCTTTTTCGTTTGACACGTTTTAAAAACTCAGGATAGCCAATTTCTCCTTCTTTCGGAAACAGCGAAACAAAAAAGATTGAGGGTTTAGCCAAATTAGTATATCCAGCGTAAAACTCAAGTGCAGATTTGATAGTTCTAGCAACAGCACCGTTTCCCAATATATATATTTCTTCATTTAAATTAGGTATAGCGTGTATGAATGAAAAAACTCGAAAAAAATCAGTATTAAGTAGATAAAGTTTGTCGTATTTTTGAAAAACTGTGTTAGCAGCTTTAGTTTCTTTAACAATATCACTTTGCAGATCGGTGATTTTAAGGATTGAGTTTTTAAATGGTGTGGTAATATTTAAAAACAATTTGTTTTCATCTAAAATTAAGTTTTCAACGAGTTTGGGTAAATCTTTTTCATTGTCACATTCAAACAATTCATAGCGATATTTTTTGACTTTCACAACCTTAGAGATTTCTTCGTGAATGTCTGGAGACAACGAATCGGCAATTCCCTGTCCAACTAAACCAGCACCGAAAATAGAAAGTTGGTTGCTAGATTCAGTAAATGAAACTAGTCGGTTAAAAAAGTTTCTGGACAATATAGTTTTTTTGCGATTAATAACAAAATGGCGGCGTTCATGTGAAACCAAATCAAGTGAGTTTTCTTTTTTGAACCGAGCAACTTGATCTGTAATTTTTTTGCGCTCAAAAAGAGCAGACTCAATTTTTTTGTCAATTTCGTCAATTTTGCGGCGCAGTTTTTCTAACTGTTCGAGGTCTTGTGTTTCTGTTTTAAAATAAGTGAGAAATTCAGGATATGACTTAAAGACAGAAAGGTAATACGGCAAAGTAAACTCAGGTACTTTGGCCCAATATCTAAAAATTAGTTCCAGCATTTGCGCTCGATGGTCAATAAACTCTGAGCAGTTAACATGATAAAAATCACATTTTTTAAAAACTGAAAACTCAAGAACTCCGTCTTTGTAATTGTGCTGTATTTTAAGTTGTTTTAAAATAGAAAAAAGTAAAGAAAGTCTGTCGCTTTCTTTAAAAGATAAAGTTTCAATATTTAAAAAACGATATTTAGCAGGGTTAGTTAAACAAAGCGCAAATATAGAAAAAACATTGTCAATTGAGTGTTTAAAGTCTATTTCGGCAGTGTCAATTTTGCATGGAGTTTTTGGAAGCGAAATAAAATCACCTTTAATAATTGGTGTGTAGCCAATTTTGTTAAGTTGGTCAAAAACTTCAAAACTGTATTTATCATTGACACTCAGACCATCAAAACTAACTTTATTATAAATGCCTTTAGTTAAGGTAAGCACTGTCAAAAGATGTGTGTAGTCGCGGCGAACTTCTATTTCTGTGGGAATTTTAAAGTTTTTTACTTGTTCAAAATACAAATAGCTTTTTTCGTCTTTTTTTAATTTAAACCCGAATTCTTTTAATACATCAAGTGTGAGCGTTGCAAAATTTGGGTGAGCTAAATCAAAATCGGTCTTGATTTTGTTGCCATTGCCAATTAAAGCACAGGCTAAAAATACACCAGATAGATATTGACTAGATATTTTTGAATTTACTTCTATTACTTGATTTTCAACTACGCCTCTAGCTGTGCATTTTCTAGTATTGGGGTTTAGTTTAAAGTCAATTTGCGGAAAAATTTTTTTAAAGTCATCAAGTGGACGCGTAAAAAGACTGTCTTGTCCAGTTAATTTAACTTCACCAAACTTAAAAAGCAGAAGTGGGAATAACAATCTAAACAAAGTAGCAGATTCGCCGCAATCAATAAAGTCTTCGATGTAGTTAAGAATAGCAGATTTTTTGATTTCTATGCTGTATCCATCAACTTCAATTTTTACACCAAGCTCATCCAAGGCTTTGATGGTAGTAATTTCGTCTAACGACAAAGAAGCACCATAAACTTTTGCTGGTTTGCCTAAAAAAGCCAAGACTAAAAGTTTTCTAATTGTGTCTGATTTAAAAGAAGGTGCGCTAAACACACCCTCTTTTAAATCAGAATAAAATTTAAGATTATTCTCCATTAGTTTAAATAAGCCTGAATGTCTGAAATTGAGACATTAACCAATTCACCTTTACCGATTTTTTTAACTTTAGTTAAAGTAATTTCGCTGTTTTTGGTTTGTTTTTTGTCGTTAAATAGATATTTAACTAAAATGCTTCTTCTAATTTCTTCAAGTTTTTCGCGTTTATATAGTGGGAATGATTTAATGGCCTTTAAGACTTTGTCAAAAACTGGTTTTTTAATTAAACCTTTTTCGTATATTAACTCAGTTTCAAGCAACATTCCGTAAAGTACAGCCTCACCATGTGCAATGTCTAGATTTAAACTAGACTCAATGGTGTGTCCAAGAGTATGTCCGAAGTTCAACATTTTACGGCGATTTAAAGAATATGCGTCTTTTTCAACAATTGCTTTTTTGGCTAAAATTGAGCGTTTAATTATCTCTTCGTTTAAAGAGAAGTTGTTTTTAATTAGTTTTTTAAGTAGAGTTTTATCGGCTATTAAGGCGATTTTAAGAACTTCGGCAACACCTTGTTTGTATTCAAGTGCAGGCAGACTTTCAAGGTAGGTTGGATCAATTATAGTTTC
>CAUUIC010000017.1:0-6362 GCA_963545125.1 uncultured Acholeplasmataceae bacterium | reverse complement strand
TTCTATACTTTTAGTGAAAGGAATTGGCAACACTATACGTGTGTCTTTAACTGAAAATCCAGTTTTAGAAATTAAAGTTGCAAAAGAAATTCTTAAATGTTTGGGGTTAAAAAAAGACGGTGTTAACTTTGTCAGCTGTCCAACTTGTGGACGTTTAGAATATGACATGGAAGATATTGCTAAACGAGTTGAAAGTTTTTGTGATACTTTAAATAAAAAAATAAAAGTTGCTGTTATGGGTTGTACTGTTAACGGTCCAGGAGAAGCAAGAGATTCAGATATCGGAATATGTGGAAACAAAGACAGTGTTTTAATTTTTAAGAAAGGCAAAGTCTTTAAAAAAATAAAACCAGAAGACGCTTATTTAGAACTTACAGAAATTATTAAAAATGATTTTTAGTGAGCGGATTAAAAAAGAGACACAATGTGTCTCTTTTTTAATATCCTAAACCAACTGCTTTTTTAGCCTTTGCGTAGTTTTCTTTTGCAAGTTTTTCAGCAAATTTTTTGCCGTTTTCTAGAGTTTCAATTAACTCTTTTGAGTTAACTAGTTTTTCTATTTTTTCGCCCAACGGAACGATTTCCTGGACTAAAACATCAGCTAAATCCAATTTAAATTGAGCATAATTTAAAGAGTCTTTATATTTGTTTTCAATATCTTTAACAGGTATACTAGTAACTCCTGCATAAATGTTTAATAAATTAGAAATCGCCGGTTTTTTATCAAAATTGAAGTAAATTTTCGCTTCTGAGTCTGTTACGGCGGACTTGATTTTTTTGATAATAACTTCTTTTGGGTCTGAGAGTAAAATGTAGGATTTAGGGTTTTCAGAACTCTTAGACATTTTTGCAAAAGGGTCTTGTAAGGACATTATACGGCGTGTGTGTTTATTGATTTCATATTTAGGTATTTTAAAGGTTTCGCCGTAGAGTTTATTAAAACGATGAGCAAGAGTCTCGGTTAACTCCATGTGTTGTTTTTGGTCTTCACCAATTGGCACAATGTCTGCGTTGTAAAGTAGAATGTCTGCTGCCATTAGAGCAGGATAGGTAAACAATGAACTTCTAATATTTTTTGAGTTAGCAGATTTTTCTTTAAATTGAATCATTCTGCTAAGCTCACCAAAATAAGCAGTGGACTCCATTAAAAATCCAAGTGCTGCGTGTTCATTAATTTCAGATTGCACAAAAATATGAGTGTGGTTTTTATCAAATCCTAGTGCAAAGTAACACGCTGCAATTCTTAAAATATTTTCTCTAAGCTCTTTTGGGTCAATTGGTAAAGTAGTGGCGTGTAGGTCTGCAATAAAAATCAAAAGTTCTGAGTCTGGATTCGCCTTAACAACCTCTTTTAGGTTTTTCAAAGCACCTAAATAATTGCCAAGAGTTAGACTTCCGGTTGGTTTGATTGCAGTTAATATAATTTTTCTATTTTTGTCCATATGAATATCCTTTGACAACTTTTGTCTCTATTTTAGAAACCCCTCTAATAACTTCTCCATCAACTTGTGCGGTTTTTGTATTTTCAGTTTCTATTGTGATTTCTTTGCCTTTAAAAATTTTAACAAATCTTTTAAAGACTGTGTGCCAACCCAAATAAATAAACGGAAACAGTAAAAGTAAAAGTAATCTTGAGCGAATTGCTACTAAAATTAAATAAAGAAAATCTTCTCTTTTAGCCATCGGAGCAATTTTCATGCCACCACCAAAATAAGGGCCGTGCATCACGGAAGCGAGGAAACAGTTTTTGTGTTCGCTGGGCACACCATCTACCAATACTTTTGCTGAAAATGGTTTATATCTAAAAAAAGTAGCAATCGTGACTTTGGCAAAAGTGCTTTTGATTTTATATGCTCGCATGTTATCAAGACGCCTACAAATTTCTCCGTCTATACCAATTCCCACACCGTTTAAAAACAAGAAAGTTTCGTTTCCTATCTTGGCTTGTCCAAAATACTTTATATTAGTCTTGAAATCAACTGCCTTGGTTTTGTCTTTAAAACCACGAAGAAAATCATTGCCAGTTCCACCACGTGCAACTAACACAGTGGCTTTAACCTGGGTTAAATTAACTGAGTTTACAATTTTATTTAAGGTACCATCTCCGCCAAATATCAAAATCACGTCTCTTTTGGAAAAAGACTTGAAATACTTTTCAATATCGGAAAGTGCTAGTATTGAGTTTAAAGTTGCGTTATCTTGATTTTCTAAATAAAACTTATGGGCTTTTTTGTAGTTTTTAGAAAGTGGGTTGTAAATAATTCTATACATTTAGGTGTTAATTAAATTGCAAAAGCACTAAATTGTTTTTTGCCACGTTTAATTACAAAATATTTTTTAAAAGCAGGTCTCAAATCACTTAATTTAAGTTCAAAGTTGGTAATTTTCTCTGAGTTTACAGAAATTGAGCCCGTTTGCATAAACTCACGAGCCTCACGTTTAGATTTTGCTAAGTTAAGTGAAACTAAAATATCCAAAATACTTGAGTCTTTTTCAAACTTTTGTTTGCCAAACGCAGAGTAAAGCATTCTATATTCGTTTTCACCAAGATCTGTAAGTGCTCCTTTAAATAAAGCGTCTGTGATTTTTTTAGCAGAGATTAACGCGTCCTTGCCGTGTACAAATTCACAAACAAACTCAGCTAGTTTAGTCTGTGCAAGTCTTTTTTCAGGTTCTAGTTTGACAGAAAGTGCGAGCTCTTCAATTTCTTTTACAGAAAGTAGTGTGAGTAGTTTTAAATACTCGACTATCATTTTGTCTTCAACATTTAAAAAGTATTGATACAAGGTGTATGGTGAAGTTAAATTTTCGTCTAACCAAAGCGCGCCACTTTCAGATTTACCAAACTTAGTGCCGTCTGATTTTAAAAGTAGGGGTGAAGACAGGCCAAGCGCGTCGTTTTCACCTTCTAATTTACGAATAAGTTCAAGACCGGCGGTGATATTTCCCCATTGTTCAGAGCCTCCAAACTGAATTTTGCAGTCGTAGTTTTTATAAAGATAGTGAAAATCAATAGACTGCAGAAGTAGATACGAAAACTCGGTGTAAGAAATTCCGGTTTCCAGACGTCTTTTAATTACATCTTTTTCCAGCATATAGTTAATTCCAAAGTTTTTACCAAAATCTCTTAAAAACTCAATAATAGAAAGTTTAGACAACCAGGTTGAATTATTTACAAAAATTACCTTGTCTGACTTTAAGATTTTTTTAACTTGCTTTTCAATTGAGTCAACATTCTTTTTAACTTCATCATTTGAAAGAATGTGACGTTCACCATTTGGTTTAGGGTCGCCAATTGCCCCAGTTGTGCCGCCAATTAAACAAATTGGAACCAATCCTCTTTCTTCAAGCAATTTAATTCTAATAATTTGGACTAAATGTCCACAAGTTAAGGAACTACCAGTTGGGTCAAACCCAATGTAGAACTTAGTTGCAGGCACTAAGTTTTTTTCAGCAAGTTCTAAAGAAGAGCAGTCTTTAACCATTCCCCTCCATTTAAGTTCTTCAAGTAAATTCATAAATTACCTACTACTTTCTCTTTCAATCAGTTCATATTCTACGAAAGTTTGTGTCTTATCTATTTTAACATTTTCGATTAACTGAGTTAAGTAAATTAAGGCCTGCTCTCCTAAATGGTAATTAGAATAAGAAATAGAAGTTAGTTGCGGGGTGAATAGTTTACAAAAGTTAGTGTTCTGCATACAAACTACACGGTAGTCAGTTCCACATTTTAAGTTTTTTTGTCTAAGCAAGTTAATGGCTTTAAGTGCAGCAATGTCTCTGGTTGCAACAATTGCTTCAATTTTGTTTTCTTCAAAAAATGACAAAAACTCGTGTTCCTCAATGTCTTCAGGATCCATTCTAAAAATATAGGGCTGTAGGTTGCTTGCGTTGATTGTTTCTAGATATCCATTTTCCTTTTCTAAATTAGAAAAGTAAGTGATTTTAGAAGTTAAAAATAAAATTCTTTTCGTGTTTTTATCAATTAAGTGTTTGGTTGCAGTTGCAACCGCTTTTTTAAAGTCTAGAGCTGTAAAAGTTACGCCTGGCAACTTAACTGCTGTGTTGATAAAGGTAAATGGAAAATTAGCATTTAACAAAGGTTTGGTAAACGCTTCAATTTGTTCGTTTGTGATGTGTTCATCTAAAAAGATAATTCCGTCTATTTTTTCAGCCAGTACGGATAAAATAAAGGCTTCGTAGTTGCTTTTAGATTTGTATGAAAAAATACGGATTGTGTATTTTTGGTTAGCAGCAGCATCTAAAATTCCAGAGATTAATCTGGATATTGAAGGTCTAGAAACTTCAGATAAAATTAGGGCGATATTTCGTGAGTTTTGAGATGCCAAAGAAGCGGCTACTCTGTTTGGAAAATATTGCATTTCTTTGATAATCTTCCAGACTTTTTCGTGAGTTTTGGCGCTAATTTTACTTGATTTCGCTAAAACTCTGGAAACTGTAGCAATAGATACATTGGCTTTTTTGGCAATGTCGTAGATTGTGTGTTTTTTAGACATAAGTTGTTCCTTTGTGTTGAAATTAGGGTTTTATATGAAAGTATAACCCGATGCTAAAGCATCGGGTTATTTTATGAAAACAAATTTAAATTAGTAATAAATTTTAATTTGTTTAATATTAAAACGATGGTGAGAATTATCTTTAGGTTTTTCTGTGGCAGAAAGTTTTAAACGAAGAGCGTCTGTTGATTCGTCAATTTCAAGCGAATATGTTTTGCCATCAAATTCGTTAATGTCGGTGATTTCTTTTGCAGTTTTCCATTCGCCGTTGACTCTATATTGAATTTCTAATTTTTGGAATTTATTGATGCCTGATTTGTTAGTCCATTTCTCCATAAAAAACTCAATTTTGGATTTAGAAGCAGTTTTTCCTAATTCCATTTCAATATAACTGAAGGTGTCATTATCATTTTTGGCAACTGTAAATCCAGTTTTTCCAGAAGAAGCGCTAACACCTTTAAATTTAAGTGTATCATCTGCGCCAGTTATTTGGTTTTTAACTTTTTGAGTTCGTGCCTTATAACCACTACCTGCTGGTGATTTAGTAAAATCGTAGTGTTTAGTCAGTTTCATGCTACTTGGATCTTCTGGTTTTGTACCTTGGGTGATTAATTTTACTAATTCTTCAACAAGTTTTTTAAGAGCATCTAGTTGTTCGGCTTGTTGTTTAGTATAGCCTTCTTCCCATTTTTCTAGTTTTACTTTCGCAACTGGGTTGTAAGCATCGTTAAACTCAGTTCTTTTGGCTTGGTCTGCTTTGACATATTTGCCGGAAACTTGATCTGGTTCTTTGTTTTCAAAAGGTAGATCTTTAATTTCTTTTGCTTTTGCTAAAACTCTGTCAGCCTCATCTTTTAACGAGATTTGTTCACCAGTTTTAACTAAATTTTGATATTTCTGGACAAGTGCTTTAAAATTGTTAAACTCAGCTTGTAGTTCCTTGCTTGCCATGTTAAATTTATTGTCGTTTAGTTTTTCTTGAATTTCTTCAATTTGAGCCTTAAGTTCATTTAATTGTTTTTGAGATGCGTGAACATATTGTTTATCTTTTTTAACTTCGCTAGGAATACGACTAATCCATTCAAGCTGAGTAAGTTGGATGGCTTTCTGAACAGTAGTGTTGACATCTTGTGTAATGTTTTTGCCATCTTCTAGTTTTTTAGTTCCTTCAGTAACAAGTTTTTTAACTTCATCTAGTTTAGTTTTTAACTCTTCGTATTTTGCCTTTTCTTCGTTTGTAGGTACACGGTCAAAAGTGTATTTAGAAACTGTTTTGTAAAGAGTGTCTAATTCTTGTTTTTTAGCGTCTGCTGCTTTTATGTATTTAGTTCCTTCATCAAACTCACTTGCATCTTTGTCAGACCAAGTCATTGCAAGATAGCTTTTTGCTGATGCTAAAACTTTTTGAGCCTGGCTGTTGCTAATGTATCCGTCTTGACGAGTACCTGTGGCAATTTTTGCTAAATTTTGTGTAACTTGGTTTTTAAGAATGTTATATTCTTTAAGTTCATTTTTAGATAGGTTTTGAGAGTCTGCTGCTTTTAGTGCGTTTAGACGAGCAACAAATTTATTTTTATCGGTAGATGTGCGAACGTATTCTTTGTCTTTTTCAACCATTTCAGGTGCTTTGTTGATAAAATCTAGTGCTGCTAATTTTTCGCCGTCTGCAATAGTTTTGTCAAACTCTGCTTTATCTACTTTGTTTGGTTGCGGAGGAGTTGGTTGACTTCCATCTTTTTTTAGAACTGTGATTGTAAAAGATTTTTTTGCGTCTTCAATTTGCGCAGTCAATTTTACAACTTCGTCGTTATCTTGACGGGCAACTAAAACTTTTCCATCTTCATC
>CAUUIC010000016.1:0-6477 GCA_963545125.1 uncultured Acholeplasmataceae bacterium | reverse complement strand
AACCGGATAGAAGCATTTTTTAGAAACAGTGAACGATTTTTTGACTTCAAAGAAACTTTGAACTGAAACGCTTAACTTTGAGTATTCTGAAGAACCAACACTAGCAACTAGTCTATCTGCGTATTCTTTTTGAACCATTAAGATGAATTCAGAAACCCGGCTATTTATGATTTTAAAGATTATATCTGAAGATATATAGTAGGGAATATTGCCAATCACAATATCGTAATTTTGCCCAGTAAGACTATATTCAAGAAAATCAGCGATAATGAAATTAAAGTTTTTGTACTGATTTTTAAGGTCTGTTAGTTTTGCTGCCAGTTCTTTGTCTATTTCTACAGAAAAGACTGATTTTGATTTTTTTAAAAGAATTTTGGTAAGCGCTCCTTCTCCTGGTCCAACTTCTAAAATCTTTAAATCAGGTCTAACTTCATCACCTATTTTGTTTAAAATGTTTAAATCATTTAGAAAGTTTTGGCCAAAATATTTTTTGAACTTATGCATTTAAAACCTCTTTTAATTGTTGTTTTGAGTAATTTAATTTATTTAAAAAATTCAGAAGTTGCTTTGTATTGAAGTGATAAATACCAAGCAGGGAGTGTAGTTTATTTTTGTTTCCTTTGCTTTCAGGTCCTGTTATTTTTAGTTCAACTAAATCCGATAAAGAAAAATTATTTTGATTTAAAATAGCCTTGTTAAGCAATTTACCAGTGTTTAGTATTTTTAAGAAATCTTCTTTAGATAGGTTTTCAAGCCCAACTTTACGCTTTTTAATACATTTGTCTTTAGGTAAATCTAAAAAACTTGCAGAAGGGATTTCTGATAAAACAATGTTTCTAATCTTAGTGCCAGCACTGTCAGGATCTGTAATTACAATTATTTCGTTGTCTTTCTCAAGACTTTTGATTTGGTCAATAATTTCTTTGTTAATGCCAAGCCCGTTAGTTTTAATACAAATACTTTCTGGGAAAACACTTTTGACAACTTTAATGTCGTTTTTCCCTTCAACTACAAATACTTGCATTATTTACCCCAAGTATATTGTTTTACAACTTTTGCACGCTTTGCTAAGTTAGCAACAAAGTCAGAGTAGTCTTGTAGTTTAACTATTTGCTTATCTTGAGTTAAAAGTAAAATTGGTTCTCTTTGAAAATCATAAATTTGTTTTTTAAGTTCCCAAATTACACCAATTGGTTTTTCACCAGTGAATTCTTTTGGTTGCCAGTTTTGGCGATATATAAACTCATGTGCTACATTAGCGGCCGGCAAATTGCTTTCACTTAGTTGTTTAAAATAAGTTAAAAAATAAGCATCATCTAAATTTAAAAATAAGTTTAAATCTGGGTTGTCAGGCGATTTTAAAACTTTTTTAAGTAGAGGGTCATGAACACTTTCAATGTCTTTAAAAATCTCTATTAAATTAAAATCACGGCCGATTACGCTAGGATGTAGATACACCTGCATATACATGTGGTAGCGAGAAATTAAATAATTTTCAATTGCATATACTGCGCTTTCTTTAAAGCATAATTTACCATCATGCACAGTTAGACTGTTAATTAGTTTAGTTGAGTCTATATCGCCAGTTTTAACTGCAGCAAAATACGCATCTCTTTTTAAGTAGTCTAGTCTGTCGATATCTAGTTGACTAGAAAGTATTGATTCAAGCAAAGGAAATCTTTTGTCTTTTATCAAGACTGAACAAACGTCTTTAACAAAGTCTTTGTCGACTTCGTTTAAAATACCGCTAATTTCAGGATCGTTTGCAATAATGTAGGCGCCTCTTAATTCGTGAACTCCGTTAACTAGACTATCATACAAATGTGAAAAAGGACCATGTCCGATGTCGTGAAGTAAAGCAGAGACCATTAAAATCAATTGCTCTCTTTTAGAAATTGGCAGTTTTTCACAAATTTGTCTTGCAAGTTCATAAACCCCAAGGCAATGTGAAAATCTAGTGTGTACAGCGGAAGGAAATACAAAAAAGGAATTGCCCATTTGATAAATACGGCGCAACCTTTGAAAAAACTTAGTGTCAACTAAGCGCTTAATGATGTCTTCTTTTAAAATAACATAGCCATAAATCGGGTCTACTATAACTCTGTCTTTCATTGCAACTCCTTTCTGAATTTAGTATAATTTTTAAAAAAACGAGGTAATAATGGAAACAATTTTTAGTAAAATAATCAATAGAGAAATTCCAGCAAGCATAGTTTATGAAGATGAATTGTGTTTGGCTTTTCTAGATATCAATCCACTAAGTAAGGGACATACTTTAGTAATACCAAAGAAATATGCATGTAACTTTTTAGATGTTGACACAGAAACTTTAATGCACTTAACCAAAGTTAGCCAAAAAATCGCACAAACTATGCAAACTGCTTTGGGTGCTAAAGGCGTTAATATCTATACGAACGCAGGCAAGTTAGCAAATCAACAAGTTATGCATTTCCATATTCATGTGATTCCTAGATATACTGGTCTTGAGTTTAAAACTCAACGCTTTGAAATTGAACCTATTGATTTTAAAGAAATTGAGCGTCTGTTAAAAGACAGTCTTCGCTAATCCTCTTTTAAAAAAGAAATAATTTATGTAGTTATAATTAGTAGTTTAAAATAATAAGAAATGTGTGATCAAAATAACTAAAGCAGAAATGTTAACGCTAGTTAATAAATTTATCTTGAGTGGGATGGATTAAAGAAAATTTGGATTAGTTTCTAATATTTTTTTAATTGCTAACTCTTTATATTTATTTGTAGTACAGTCCTTTCTTCGATAATATAAATCTATTAAATCATAATATGTTGCAATGCATACTGTAATAAAAATTTTTAGGAGCGAATACCCGACCATCAAGTATACATAAAAATTTTTTTTAGACATAATGAAAATAAAAATTATATTTGTAATAATATCGAAAACCATATTAAAAATGAAAAAGTATGAAAAAGCCCACATTTTCGGTCTTGCTATATTATTCTCTTTGAAAAATAGGTCTTCTTTTAACAGTCTTCCTGCATAAACTGAATATGAAAAATAAGTAGCCGTATGACCCGAATAAATAGTTGCTAAACTAATATATAAAGTAGTTGCTAGAGAAGTTAACAATGGAGTTGTTAACTTCAAACTAAGAATATGCATTATAAGTATCCCTTTAAGAAATCTGAAATGATGCTAGAAATTTGGTCAAGACCGCTTTCAAAAATAGCTTTTTTAGCAATCGCACCTGGAAGTGCTTTTGTTATCGCCTTTGTTAATGCTTTACTGTATAGATTAACTGTTCCTTGTAGGCCTTTAGCAGTGATTTTTCCTGCTGCGCCTTTTCTGAAAGTATTAGTCAAAATATTCAAAATCTTGTCTACACCTTGATTTTTCATAACAAGATTTTCTAATTTTGGAGCATATAATTTGCTAATTTGAGCAGAAATTCCGCCAATTGCAGCACCAACTGCTCCTGCAATTACGGCTTTTTTATAATCAATACTATATAAATCGCCGCCATTATCTATCAAATCATCGCCAATACTACCAATAAAACTAGATACACCACTAATAGCAGCGGAACCAATTACGCCTATTCCAGAAGCAGCAGCGACACCACTAACTGCACCTAAAGCACCTGCAAGCAGTGCTTTCTTCCAATTTATTGTGCCATTTTCAGATTTTTGTTTATAACAATTATATCCAACACCAACGGCAGCACCGATAATAGCACCAATTATTATCGCACTGAAGAATAATTGGCCATCTTTATCAATATAATTAACGGGGTTATTTTTACAGTAACAAAATAAGTTGTTAGTAGATGAATATTCGTTTTCTATAAATAGTGGGTTGTCTATGTTTAGCCATCTACACCATTCAGGCACATAGTATCTGGTTGTGCAATAGTACATTTGACTTTCTTTATCAAAGTAGTATCCTTTGTATCTAAATGGATTGACTTCAGCGAGACCATTTGTAGAATTGTCGAAATAAATATAAGTACTTCCGTAAGCATTACTTTCATATCCTACTAATCTTTCACCGTTTTCGTCAACAATGCCTAAAATATTTTGTAGGCTGTCTTTTAGATAAAAATAATTTTTTGTTTTGTCTAAAATAAATCCATAAAGTAGATTATCTTCATCATACAAAAAGTCTAGTCTACGGCTATCTGAAACTTGTGAAACTATTTTGTCGTCATCATAGTAGTAGTAAATTGTTTCGTCTGGTGTGATTTTTTTAATTCTAAGACCTTTGTCGTCATATTCATAAGTAAAAGTATTATCATCGTTATCTGTAAACTCAACTAATCTTCTACCTTCAAATAAATATTGATTGCCCTTATAGGATTTAGGGTTAAATATGTTTTTATCATCGTAAATAATTTCGTTGTCAGCTACTTTAACGAGTAAGTCTTTAATTTGGTCGGAGTATTTAAAATTGGTGCCGCCATATTTTAAAATATTGCCGTTTTCGTCATACTGGATAGTTTTATCGTCATCTTTTGTCAAAAATCCACGAAAATCATATCTATATGTGTGATTTTTAAAAATATTGTCTTTAATAGACAAGACATTGCCAAGTGCATCAGTCTCGTATGTACGGCTAATTTCGGTAGAATGTTTGAAACGGTGTAGTTCTTTAGAAATTTGCTTAGAGATAAATTTGCGGTCTTTTTCTCTTCTTTTGTAATCAAAAGTAGTAGACATAATACCTTGACCTGCTTTGTGTAAAACAATATTTCTAAGCATGCCAAGCGTATCAAACTGTTTATTTTGAGAAATACCAAGAATTTCTTTTTTAAGTGCTTCAAGAGTTTCCTTTTCACAAAAAGCAGATCTGAAAGCAAGCATCTCAATTTGACCTTGCAACTCCATACAATCGGCTAGGTAGCCCAAATTATATGAGCTGTAGTCAGATGCTAATTTTCTGCCAACAGATAATTTTAAATTGTTTCCGAGTCTTGTTTGACTAGAAGTCCAAATATATTCGCTTTCATCAATAATTAGTCTAAAAGAAGTAGATTGAGTAAATCCATATCCATTTCCTTCATTTACTTCTGTGAATGAAAGTGCTACAAAATGCCAAGAATTACAAGTAAAAATTAAGTTAGTTTCTTTAGTTTCACTTCCATATTTTATAACTAACTTAGAATCTTTGTTTTTAAATAAAGCAATTTTTTGATTTTTTTCGTCAATTGCTTCAAATAAATATTGCATGTCTTCGTTAGTATCTGAAAATGCTCTAAAGGCAATAGTTGCAGTTCCGTTAGTCTCAAAGTCATAAACCAACTCATTGCCGTCTGCCACAAAGGCATATCTTTTGCTTATGTTGTTGAAGTTAAATGTGCGGTCTTTGTCGTAATTTGAAACATTTCTTAAACTAAAGCGACTAGGTTTTTGGCCTGTTAACGAAGTTACTGAGTTTTGCAGTGGGAAAATTTCAAAGTCTTTTAAGTTTTTTTGAGGAATATTAAAGTAAGTAGTTTGACTAAAATCTACAGTTTTTGTATCTGCGTCTACTAATTGATTGTCAATTAAATAATCTTTAGTAGCACGGTAATATCTTTTTATATTTGGTACATCAATATAGGTTTTTCCAGCAATGTATAGACAAGTAACTTGACCGTAGAAGTGATAATAACTGCTTTTACCATTGTATTCGTGTCCAATGTTGTAAACTAAATCTGTGCCAAGGTCAAAGTTTATTCTTGGATCGGATTGCTGATAAACTTGAGTGTGCCCGTTTAAAGAAAAAGCAAACTCAGAAACTTCAGAATACCCTTGCCCGTCTGCTCTATTGAAAAAAGAAAGCGCAACAAAGTTCCACTCTTTTTCTTTAATAGAAAAGTCGCTAGTTAAAATATCGTGTGTCTTGCCGGCAAAATCAACTACCTTTAAAGTGATTTTGCCATATTGTAAATATAGACCAATGCTATCGTAAGCATTGTTGTCTTTGCAACTAAACAAACATTGGTAGTAATTTCCATATTCGGTTTGTTTAAACCAAAACTGAATACCACCATTTTCTAAAGAAAAAGGACTTGGCATATCTAATTTGTAGCTAAGCATTTTTTTGTTATCTAATTTAATATAAGAAATTATACCTTCTAGATAAGTGTCTAGTTCAATAGGTTTTTCGTCCTTGTGTTCAATTGATTTAAGCAATTTGCCTTTTTTATTGGTCAGGTAGGAATTATCACTAAAAAGACCAATATATGCTCTCTCAGTGGCAAACGCCTCAACAATAGTTTCAGGGTAAGAACCTTTTGAGCGTTCAACTGTGTCATATGCAAAATTTAAATTGTGATTATCTACTGTAATTGATTTGCGGTTAACATTACCTAAATTGTCATGTGACTTATTGATTTCAATACCAGGATTTTGAATTTTTATAATTTCGCCATCTTCGTCGTAAAAAAACTCTTTAATTTTTGAGTCATTTTTATCAAAAACCGCCATAATTTGACCTTCTTCACTGTATTCATATTT
>CAUUIC010000015.1:0-6696 GCA_963545125.1 uncultured Acholeplasmataceae bacterium | reverse complement strand
CACGTTGGTGCGTTTGTATATTTCTAGTGCCTATTTTTAATCTTTTGAAATAGGTGGAATGTATTAACATCAACGGAAGGAAACGAAAGAGGTGAATTTATATGGCTGTTGTAACAGTTAAGCAATTATTAGAAGCAGGTGCCCACTTCGGACACACTACAAAAAGATGGAATCCGTTAATGAAACCATACATCTTTGGTCGTAAAAATGGCATTTATGTATTGGATTTAAACAAAACAGCGGAGAAGTTAGAAGACGCTTATAAGGCTCTTTTACAAATAATTAAAGAAGGTGGACAAATTATTTTTGTCGGTACCAAAAAACAAGCGCAGGACGCTGTCAAGGAAGCCGCTGACCGCACAGGTCAATACTTTGTGGCAGAACGCTGGCTGGGCGGTACTTTAACTAACTTTAAAACAATTAAAAATAGAATCAAGTATCTAAACGAACTGATTGAAAAAAGAGAAGCAGGTGAGTTTGAACAACTTTCTAAAAAACAACAAGCAGAAAATGCGCACATTATTGCTAAACTTGAAAAAAACCTAGACGGAATTCGCACAATGAAAAGAGTGCCAGACGCTTTATTTGTTGTTGACCCATCAAAAGAGTTTAACGCAGTGCGTGAGGCTAAAAAAGTCGGAATTCCTGTGTTTGCGATTGTAGACACTAATTCAGATCCACGTGGTATTGACTACGTAATTCCTGCAAACGACGACGCTACTCGTTCAGTTCAACTGATTATCAATGTTTTGACTAACGCTGTAGTTGAAGGACAAGGTGGTGTAGTTGAAGCAATTGAATCTCAAGACGACATTCAATTTACTTTAGATTCAGTAGAAATTCCTAGCCGTGATGAACGTAAATACGACTCACGTTTTGAACGTCCTGCTCGTAAACCTAAGTTCAACCGTGAACGTCAAGAACAAAAACAAGCAGAAAAATCTGCACAACCTGAAGAAAAAGTAGCAAAACCGACTGTAAAATCAGAAAAACCTGTTAAAGCTGCAAAGGTAGAAAAACCAGTTGAAAAAGCAGTTAAACCTGAAGTTAAACCGCAAGAAACTAAAGTAGAAGAAAAGGTTGTTGAAAAACCTGTTAAAAAACCTACTAAAAAGGTAGAGGAAAAAGAAGTTAAAGCAGAGACTAAAGTAGAAGAAAAAGTAGCTGAAAAACCAGTGAAAAAAACCACTACTAAAAAAGCAGCAGAAGAAAAACCTGTTGCTGAAACAGAAAAATCTGCAAAGAAAACCACTGTTAAAAAACCTGCTGCCAAAGTTGAAAAAGCATCTAGCAGCACTGGAACTAAAAAAGTTTCAAATGAAATTGAAGGTTCAACTTCAACTACTCTATCTGTTTTTGAACTTGAAACTAAAACTCTTGCTGATTTAAAAAACCTAGCAAAAGCCCTTGGCCTAAAAGGTTACTCAGCACTAAAGAAAGTTGATTTAATTCAACTGATTTTAAACCGATAATTTAAATCAACTAAACAAAGGGATTGCTAGTAACTGGTATATCCCTTTATTTTGAAATCAATAACTAATTAAAAAAACCAAAACTGCAATTATTTAGGAGGAATTATTATGGTAACTGCAAACGATGTAAAAATCTTGAGAGAAAAAACTGGCGCTGGCATGCTAGACTGCAAAAAAGCCCTTGAACAAACTAACGGTGATATTGAAAAAGCCGTTGACTTTTTAAGAGAAAAAGGCTTAGCAAAAGCACAGTCAAAACAAGGCAGAACAGCTGCCGATGGTCTTGCTCGTATCTTTATTGAAAAAAACCTAGCCCTAATTTTGGAAATCAACTCAGAAACCGATTTTGTTGCTAAAAACGAACACTTTTTAGAACTAATTGAAAAAGTAGGTACTGTTTTAATTAAACACCCTGTCTCTTCGGTTGAAGAAGCACTTGAAGTTAAAGAAAACGAACAAACTATTTCTGAAATGCTTTTAGCGTTAACTGCTAAAATCGGCGAAAAAATTACGCTTCGCCGTCTAACTTACCTAAAAGCAGGCGCCGGCCAAACATTTGGCACATACCTACACCAAGGTGGTAAAATTGCTGCTTTAACTTTAGTTGAAAACGCAACTTTTGAAATTGCTAAAGACGTAGCAATGCAAGCCGCTGCTATGAAACCACAATACTTAAACCCAGAAAGCGTACCTGCAGAAGTACTTGAACGCGAAAAAACTGTCCTTACCCAACAAGCCTTAAATGAAGGCACTAAACCTGAGTTTGTTGAAAGAAAAATTGCAGGCCGTATCCGCAAATATTTTGAAGAGGTTTGTTTAACTGAACAGGCTTTCTTTAAAAACCCATCTGAAAAAGGTAGTCAATATGTAGCAAAAACTAACTCTAAACTAAGTAACTACCTTGGCTTCAGAGTTGGCGAAGGTATTGAAAAGAAATGCCAAAGTTTTGCCGATGAAGTTGCAGAACAATTGAAAAAATAAGGTATTTCTTACCTTTTTAAAACTAACTAAAGTAAAAAATGTATAAGTCAATTCTTTTAAAAATTAGTGGAGAGGCTTTAAAAGACCCAAGCGGACACATTCTTTCTCCGAGTATGCTTACAGACATTGCCAAAGAAATTAAGCAATGTGTGGACCTTGGAAGTTCGGTTTCGGTAGTTGTTGGTGCTGGCAACATTTGGCGAGGCGCGATCGCTGAAAAACTCGGAATGGCTAGAGTTCAAGCAGACTACATGGGGATGCTTGGCACCGTTATTAACTCCCTGGCTTTGCAAGAAGCTCTTGGCAAAATTGGCCAAAGCGCGGTTGTCCTTTCTCACCTTGAAGTTAAAAAAATCACTGAGCCTTTTGTCCAAACCAAAGCACTTGAACATTTGGCTAAAAAACGCGTAGTGATTTCAGCAGGCGGTACAGGCCAGCCTTTCTTTTCAACTGACACAGCCGCGGCTTTAGTTGCCTCTTCACTAGGTGCAGATTGCATTTTAATGGCTAAAAACGGAGTTGACGGCGTGTATTCAGCTGACCCTAAACAAGATAAGTCAGCTGTGCTTTTTGATGAGTTGACCTACAGCCAAATCATTGAGCAAAATTTAAAAGTAGTTGACAAAACAGCCGCTGCGCTTTGCCTTGAAAACAAAATCTCAACGCTATTTTTTAATATGAGCAAAAAAGGCAACATTGTGAAAGCAGCAACTGGTGTAAAAATTGGTACTTTAGTTAAATAATTTAAACAAAACATTACACAAGCATTAAAGGAGTTTTAAATGGTAGAACTAGATGAACTGCTTTTAGAAGCAGAAGATAAAATGCAAAAAACGATTGCGCATTTTGAGTCTGACTTAACACAAATTAGAACAGGCCGTGCAAATCCAAAAATTCTTGACAAAATCCAAATCACTTACTACGGAGTACCAACTCCTTTAGCCCAAGTTTCACAAATCACAGTTGTTGAAGGTACACAACTTTTTGTCAAACCTTACGACAAGTCTTTACTTAAAGACATAGAACACGCAATTTTGGCCGAAAACCTAGACATGCCTGTCAATACAGACGGCGTCGGTGTGCGAATAATTTTTCCTAAACTTACAGAAGACCGCCGCAAAACTTTGGCCAAAGAAGTTGAAAAGGCTAAAGAAAACGCCAAAGTATTTATTAGAAACGCCAGACGAGATTTAAACGACTTAGTTAAAAAAGTCAAATACCCAGAAGATCTTGAAAAACAAGGACTAGACGAAGCGCAAAAATTAACCGACAAATACATCGCAAAAATTGACGAAATCGCGCAAGTTAAAACCAAAGAGGTAATGTCTATATGAAAAAAACCACTAAACGCGTGCGCAGAACTCAAAGACCACGCACCCTTTCTTTAATTTCAATCATTTTAATTCTTTTTCCGTTCACTGGTATCCTTTCAGTTGAACGCTTAATTTACGCCAAAGATAAACTACCTGGTATCATTCGCTTTGTTTTAGGTTTATTTATTTTCATTGGTTTTTTCTTATGGATTGCCGACATCGTGCTATTAATTCTTAGACGCTACAGACGCGAGGCTATTCTTTAATGCAATTAACTAAGTTGGCTAAGTTTTTGATTTTATGTCCTTTGACCAATATTTTTGGGCTTGACCGTTTTTACTTAAAAGAACACAAATCAGGTTTAATTAGACTAGGAATTTTCTACGTTGGAATTTTTTACTATCTGTTTGACTTAGTTAAGTATATTCAAAAAAAATACTCACCTAACCTAAACGGTTATTTAAAACAAGATTTAAAGTCAGGCAATTTATTTCTAGTGCTTTGCCCTTTAACTTCTTTACTAGGGCTTGACCGCTTTGTATATGGCTACAAAACAGCCGGTGCTATCCGTCTGCTTTCTGGTCTACTTTTAGTTGGCTACGTTTTTCACATAACAGACTTGATACTTTTGTCTGCCGGTAAATACAACGCCAACGAACTGTTTTAGTTGATTATGCCAAATATTTTAAAAAGAGCCATTACTGGCTTTTTTATTTTAGGGATATATCTGCCACTTTTAATTTTAAGTCCTGCTTTTTTGGGCTTTTTTTTGCTAAACCTAGTGCTTGCGCAAATCGCTGTCTTTGAACTCGCGCGTGTTTTTAACTTAAATCAAAATAAAGTAAAACTCGCAGTTCTCCATATTTTGACATTGCTTTTACAAGTTGCGGTCTCAGCGATTACTTTTCAAAGAAGTTATTTACCGCAAACTGAACTAAGTGAACTTAACTTAAGTATCTATCTACTTTCCTTAGTTTTGACATTAGTTTTAGTCAACATCACTATTGCTATTCTTTATTTTCACGAAAAACAACTGCTTACACAAAGTTATTTTTTAGTTAACTTTCTTGCTCTTTCTTTCGGTGGCATGGTTTTTCTGCGCACGCATCATTTGCTTTTTGCTTTGTTTCCCTTAATTGTCACCATGCTAACCGACACTTTTGCCTATCTGGGTGGAATTACTTTTGGTAGACACAAAATGAGTAAAATCAGCCCAAAAAAATCTTGGGAAGGTTTTTTTATTGGCACTGTGTTTGCAGCGGTTTCTGCAAGTGTTGTTTATTTTCTTTTACTTCGTGTTTACTACACTAATGTTTGTTTTTTTGGACTAACTAAACAAAGTCATCCTGCTTACTTTATTTTACTTTTTTTAGTGTCTTTTTTGTTTGCGGTAATCGCACAAGGCGGAGACTTAATATTTTCCGCATTTAAGCGCCAAGCGAATGTCAAAGATTACTCAAACATCTTTCCAGGACACGGCGGAGTTTTAGACAGAGTTGACGCGCTTTCTGTAACTACTTTTTTGTCCTTTTTAATTTCTTTAGTATACACTGTCTTAATTGCATTTCTTTTAAAATAAGGAGCGTACTTTGTCAAAAAAATCAATTTTACTGCTTGGAGCCCTGGGTTCGGTTGGCCAAAAAGCACTAGACATTTTATTAACAGAAAAAACTCCTTACAATTTAGCAGCAGTTTCTTTGTCTAAATACAACGAAAAAAATCAAAAATACTTTGAAAAATACCAAAATAAAGTTAAAATTTGTATTCTTCAAAACAAACGTTTTTTAAAAACTTACAAAGCAATGTACCCAGAAATTACCTTCGTAGTTGGCAAAAGAAATATTCAAAAGCTGATTTACTCAAATAAAGTCCAGGCTGTTTTTAACGCAGTCTCTCAATCTTTTGGCTTAATTTACTCATACTGGGCTTTGATGGCCAAAAAAACTTTAATTTTAGCCAACAAAGAAAGCCTCGTAATGGCAGGCTCTATTTTAACTAAAATCGCGAATAGCAAGCAAGTTAAAATTATTCCCGTGGACTCTGAGCACAACGCGCTTTTTTGTTTAAAAAACCATTTTGGCAAACTAGAAAGTATTGGAATCACCGCAAGCGGTGGTGCTTTTTTCAGCAAATCAAGAGCCGAGTTAAAACAAATTGACAAAACAACTGCGTTAGTTCATCCAACCTGGCAAATGGGCACTAAAATTACTATTGATTCACAAACTATGGTTAATAAAACTTTTGAGATAATCGAGGCGATGTATCTATTTGACTTTCCTTTAAAAGAAATTAAAGTGCTTCGCCAAAAAGACTCAAAAATACATGCTTTTTGCACCGCAAACAAACGCACTTACTATCTGCATTCTGAAAATGATATGCTCCATCCAATTAAAAATGCGCTGCTTTGGCCGGCTATCTATAATTATTTTGAAATTAAAGACACCCTAACCGAAATAGTTGAAGAAATTCCAAGAGGTCGTTTTTTAGTATATGACAGGTTGCTTAGCAAGTTTGACTATGAGTTTTTTGGCACTGCTTTTTCAATCCTTGACGACATCGCTATTGCTAAGTTTTTAAACGGTTTTCTTTCATTTGCAGAAATTGATGAATTTATCTTAAAAAACCTTTATTTAAAGGATTTTTCAAAGCGATTTAACTTAGGAAATATCTTAAAATTAAGCAAAAAAATTCAAAAAAATTTTAAGTATTAAAAAATTTTTCAACCAATGCTTTTTTTTGACATATATATTTAAAAGTGCTAAACTTAATAAGGTTGTTTGAAATAAACAGCTCTTTGAAAACTAAATAAGACAAATACACCAATTCTTTTACAAGAATAAAACTAATTAGAGTCAATTTAAACTCTTAACAATCTATGGAGAGTTTGATCCTGGCTCAGGATTAACGCTGGCGGTACGTCTAATACATGC
>CAUUIC010000014.1:0-6830 GCA_963545125.1 uncultured Acholeplasmataceae bacterium | reverse complement strand
ATCTTAAGTGTGTTCATTTTATAACCTCACGATTTTTTGTTTTAAGACTCTCGTGCCTGAATTTTTAATTCCTTGGCGAATTCTAGCCAACAAATTATAAACCCTTTTAATTAAAAAACCCGTTTGTTTAGCGATTTCGCTTGGTTTAAGACCTTTTAAAGTAAGTGAGTAAACTAGCGCTAAATCTTTATTTTTAAACTGAATTTCGGCAACTTCAGGTTTTTCTTGTTCATAAGAATACTGTTCCATATTATCGCTTACCAAAAGCACATTATCGATTATTTCGTGGTCTATATTAGTGATGTGCTGTGCCTTTTTATAAGCACTTTTAAGTTCTCTAGAAAGTCGTCTTAAGTAAATTAGTTCAAAAAAACGCATAAAAGTTTTGTTAAAAAGTTCTGAGTAACTTTCAACGGCAGTTTTAAGTGAAACTAAGCCAAGATGCACTAAGTCCTCTAAAGATAGGCTGTAGACGCGTTTGCTTAAGGCTACTTTGTAGATAAAAGCTTTGTATTTGTCAAAAATGATTTTTAAACTGGTTTGGTCATAATGACACTGAACTAAATAAATGAGTTCATAGTCATTATAGTTAATCATTTTAATCCTTTCTAGTCATTTCGTTCATCACTATCGCACCAGCAACAGATACGTTTAGTGAGTTTATTTTGCCAATCATTGGAATGGTCACAGAATCATCAGAAAGCGAAATTAGGTTTTTTCTGACACCTAGTCCTTCATTTCCAAGAATTACTGCAATTTTGTCTTCTACTTTTAAGCAAGCAACTGACTTATTTGTATTTAAAGTGGTAACGTATACTTTAAAGCCATTTTCTTTTAGAGTTTCGATGGTTTTTGAAATACTTTTGACCATTGAAATTTGAACTTTAATTGCAGCACCCGCAGATACTTTTAAGACAGTTGGTGTTACTTTAACTTGTTCTCTACTAGAAATTATAATTGCATCAATCCCGAAAGCCTCAGCACTTCTAAGCAGGGCGCCGAGGTTATGTGGATCTTGAATTGCATCTAAGATAATTATTTTTTTAATATCTTTTTCAAGTAGCTCTGTTAACTCAAAATATTTATAGTCACTTGCATTAACAGCGATGCCTTGGTGGTCTTTAGTGTTAGTTAATTTAAATAAGCGTTCTTTTGTAACTCTTTCAATTTTGGAGTTATGTTGATTTAAAAACCCCAAAAACTTTTGGTCTGCAAACTTTTCATCTAAATAAACGTTGAATATTGGAAAGTGATTTAAAATCATTTCTTTAACAACGTTTTTACCAAAGTAAATCATTTCTTGTTGTCTTCCAGTAAGTTATTAGAATCCCTAAAGAAAACAACCGCATTGTGGATTCCTTTTTTAGTCCAAGCAATAATGTTGGTAAACAGATACATTAGCGGCCAACCGGCTTGCAGTAGAATAACTAACAGCAATAATTCTTGAACATTTAATGCATTTCCACTGTAGTAGCCAACTTTAAAGATTGGAGCGATTGCAAAGAATTCAGACATAAATGTGACAAGCACGATGAAAATAGAAATCATAGTAGTTACAAGCATTCCGCGTTTGAAGTTCATCGGCAGACAAATTTTATGTAGAGTAATTAAACAAATTGTAGTTGCACTGTAAACAATTAAAGTTGGAATAACTCTTTCGTGGCCTTGCGCGGTTAAGTTTAGAGTTTTGCTTAAACTATAAATCAAGACACATTCTAAAATTATAGTCAAAGCGCTTGGCATTGATTTTTTAATAATACTCCACAAGAAGTTATCTTTTTTAATTTCACTGTTGTTATATTCTAGCGCTAAGAAAAAGGAAGGAATACCAATTGCTAAACTTTCAATTGGAACTAGTTGAATTGGTTCAAGCGGATATGCTCCTCTTTTAGCAGCCGCTAAGTAAATTGCAATTAAAGAAAGTACCACTGAAAAAATAGTTTTGGTAATAAATAAAGTAGTCACTTTTTCAATGTTGTTAATAACTCTGCGGCCTTCTGCAACAATTTTTGGCATTGACGAGAAATTTGAGTCCATCAAAACCACTTCAGCGACGTTTCTAGCAGCCTCAGAACCCTCAGCCATAGCAATAGAAGTATCGGCTTCGCGCAGTGCCAAAATGTCGTTAACACCATCTCCAGTCATTGCTACAGTTTTACCTTTTTTCTTAAGGGCTTGAACAAGAAGACGTTTTTGAGTTGGATTAACTCGACCAAAAATAGTGTATTCTGCACAAATATTTTCAATTTCTTCATCTTTGACGTTTTCAAGTGAGATGTATTTGTTGTAATTTTCAATTTCAACGCGCTCAGCGATTCTTGAAACAGTAAGTGGGTTGTCACCAGAAATTACCTTAATGTCAACACCCATAGTTTTGAAGAACTTAATAGTGTCAAGTGCGTCTGTTCTAATTGTATCTTCAATTACGATTAAAGAAAGTGGAGAAACGTCTTGAGGGATTTTGTCGCCAAGTGGTGCTTTTGTGTAGCCAAACACGAGCACTCTAAAGCCTTCTAAGATATATCTTTCTACATTGTCGTTAATCTGTTTAAACTTAGATTTAATGATGTATTCAGGTGCACCTAAATAGAAAGTGCCTACTTGTTCAAACTCAATTGCGGAGTATTTACGACTACTTGAAAAAGGAATATATGCGTTGTGTTTTAAAGCAAAGTTATTGCCAAAACGCTCAATTAAAGCGGAGTTAGTTGGGTTGTCTGAGTTGTCAATATTTAAAAAAGCCTGGAGTAGTTGTTCATTTGAATACATTGACTCAGTTTGGTTGAAGTCCATTGACATTTTTACAGTCATTGAACCATCGGTAATTGTACCAGTTTTATCTAAACAAAGCACGTTAATACGAGCCAGAGTTTCAATACAGTATAAGTTGTGAACCAATGTGTTGTGTTTAGCAAGACGAAGAACACCTACAGACAAAGCCACAGATGTTAGCAGAAACAAACCAGTTGGAACCATTCCGACCATGGCACCTGCTGTTTTTTCAACTGCGCTTTTATAAACTGCTGAATTGCTAAGGTCTAAATGATTTGTAGAAAAGTAAAATAAAGTAAAGCCGATTGGAATAATTAAGACAGTTAAGATAGTAATTAAGAGTTTAAGCGATTTAAGCAGTTCAGATTTATTTTTCTTAACTTTTCTAACTTGGCTAGTTAGTTTTTCTATATATACGTTTTTACCAACCGCCACAACTTGGGCAACACCAGTTCCAGAAACTACGAAACTTCCGGCGTAAAGTGCAGCTTTTTTGTCTTTAACGATAGCGTCAGACTCACCGGTCAACAAAGCCTCGTTAACTTCAAGACCACCTTCTGAAACTAGCACACAGTCACACGGAATTTGTCTACCTGGTTTTAAAATAATTAAATCATCTAAAACAATTTCTTTAGATTTAATTTCTTTTTGACTACCTTCTCTTAAAACAGTAATTGTGGGTTGCTGTAAGATAGTTAGTTTTTCAATAGTTAATTTTGCTTTAATTTCTTGAACAATCCCGATTACTACGTTAATGGTAGTTACGACTAGGAACACTAAATTTTGGGGTTTTGCACCAACCGTGATTAACCAAACTGCAAGTGGGTACATGATTAAGTTAAATAGTGTAAAGATGTTGGTAAAGAAAATTGCAAAATAACTTTTAGAAGTCTTAGTTTTGGAGTTGTTAGACATCCCAAGGATTTGTCTGTTTTCCGCTTCTTGGTCAGTTAAACCAGTTTCAACATTTGGGTTGTAGCGAACGACTTTAATTTCTTTTTTACGTGGTTTTTTTGCTTTCTTTTCTTTTGGCTTAATTTCTGCGTAGCGTTGTTTTAGTTCATCGGGAATTTCGTGTAGTTCAGCACTTTCTTCAACAACGGTCACAGTTTTTTTAATCAAACCCTTTTTACCTTGTTTTGATTTACTTAAGTTTTTTGCTTTATTATCCAAACCAGTTTCCTTGATTTCAATAACTTTAGCTGTATTTTCTTTTGCATCCAAAGCAGGTTCTTTTTTGATTTCAGTTTCTACTTGAGTCTTTTCGACTTTTTTGTTTTTTTCCATAGTGTCCTCTCAGTTAGTTAAATCAGTTCTTTTTCAGTTAGACTAACTCTAAGTTCATCTGCTTTTTTAAAGTCTTTGTCTAAACGGGCTTGTTGCCAGGTTTTATATAATTCAAACTCAAAATCAGTAAACTCAGGTAGTTTTATTTCAAAACCTAAAATTTCTAAAACTTTGTAAATAGAGTAAATTACTGAAGCATTAGTTGAACTAGTTTCATTTATACTTAGTTTCTTTATAACTTGGTGTAAATCACTTAAAGCAAGTGGCGTTAAGAAACCATCTTCCATGCACTTTATGAAGTTATTTAAAACTTCGTTGTTTAATTCTTTAAACTCAAAACCAGCAACACGGTGATTAAAGGCAAGTATTCTTAATTTACGTTGCATTTTGGTAAATACTGCTTGGTTTTCTTGAAGTAGTTCTCTTGAAAAGTTAATTGGGCTTTCAAAGTTATGCGAAAGTATTAAAAGTCTAAATCCGTTTGTTTGGCCTTTTTCTATAATTTTGTTTACATTGATTACATTACCAAGAGACTTAGACATTTTTTGATTGTCAACATTAACTCTACCAACATGCATATAGTATTTACTAAGTTCACGTCCAGTTTCTCCAAGAAACTGAGCACGTTCATTCTCGTGATGTGGGAACTTTAAGTCAGTGCCACCACCGTGAATTAAAAGAGTGTCTTCAAATAACTCTTTGTTCATCACAGCACATTCTGTGTGCCAGCCTGGTCTGCCAGCGCTAAAAGGTGATCTGAATTTAATGCCTTCTTCTGTCTTTTTCCAAAGTAAGAAATCAAGCGGGTTTTCTTTATCTTGGTTAACAGAAACTCTGGCACCAACTTCTAACTCGGCTGTATTTTGGTGAGAAATTGCACCATAAGTTTTAATTGAGTTAACTCTAAAGTAGACATTTCCGTTTTTTTCGTAGGCTAGATTTTTTGAAATTAAGGATTGAATAAATTCAATTATGTGGTCAATGTATTTAGTAGCGTAAGGAATTGAGTCTGGAAATTCACAGTTTAAATCTGCTAGATTTTTTAAATACTCTTTACTATATCTGTGTGCAATTTCTCGCTCACTAATATTCTCCAAAATCGCCTTACTAATGATTTTATCGTCAATATCGGTAATATTAGAAACATAGAAAACTTGGTGTCCGCGATATCTTAAATAACGAACAACTGCATCAAAAAAAATAGCAGGGCGAGCATTTCCAACATGAATGTATGAGTAGACTGTAGGTCCGCATACATAAATACCAATTTTTTTGCCTGCGTCTGGGTTAAAATTATCTATTTTTTTAGTTAAAAAATTATATAATTTCAAATATTTTCTCCGTCGCTCGTTATATATATTATATAACAAGAACTTAGAATTATTCGGCTTGTGGCACGATTTTAGTTAGTTTACTGTTTAGTTTAATTAGTTTTAAAATTATGTTTCCGCCCTTGACGTTTTTATAGAAATTACTGACAAGCAAAATGAAGAAAGTTTTGTAAATTCCGCTGATTTCTGTGTCTAAAAATTCTAAAAAATACTTAATAAAAATATCAGGTGTGTCTTGATATAAAAGCAGTTTTTGGGCCAGTTGCATCAGTTTAGAAATTAAGAAGTTATCTGGAATTTTATGTTTTAGAAACTCATTTATATTGTGAGATATAGCCTCATTCTTTCGTTCATGAATATAGTAGATAGTTTCAAAAAATAGCCTTACTAGTCTATTTTCAAACTTTACACAATTTTTGAAAAACAGGTCTGGTACGAAAATACTGTGATAAATTTGTGCGTACAACACAAAGAAAGCACCAACTATTTTGTTGTTGTTAAACTTGCATTTTAAAATGTTTTTAATATTGTTTTCAAAAGTTGTATTATCTTGAAATTTCAGGTTTTTAATTAGTCTAACTGATTCTAAAATACCACTTAAAATTGGTGAATTTAATGCAGAAAAATAAACTTCTAAATCATCAATTTCGTTTGCGTGAATATGTTTTTTCTCGCAAAACTTAGTTAAAACTTTTAAAAGCATAAACATCGCTTCAATTCTTTTATCTTCAGCACTTGCTACCCTATTTTCAAGAACCATTGTACAACCTTTAACGTTTCCAGAGATAAACATAGTCAGCGCTGAAATCAGTTGATAAACCACATAGTACTTTGGTGAAAAATCAGGTTTAGTGTAGTCGCCGTTGCTTAAAATTAGAAGAGCATCTATTAGGTTTAAGTTGCACAAATAATAAAAACTGTTAAAAATAGTGTTGTTTAAAATGTCGTGGTCTTTAGGGTCTGCTAAATTTTTTTCTAATTTTTTGACCTTAACTAAAGCATTGATTAATTCTTCTATTTTATTTTCAAACACACTAAAATTATAGATAGATATTTTGTCTGAGAGAAAAAGTGTCTCTATCTTTTTAATATTTTTTTCAGTCAACGCCGTTTTATTTCTTTCGTAGCAAGAAATTGTCGAAATTGGTAATTTAGTAACTTCACTAAACTCCTCTAAAGTTTTAGAACAAAGAATTCTGCAATAGTAAAGTTGTCTTTTGTAAAAGACCGCTTTTTCATTTTCTAGTTTTGTCTTTAATTTTAGTTTTTTATTGTTTAAAAACATGTCTTTATTTTACTTTATTTAATTTAGTTAAAAAAACTAGTTTTTCAAAAAAAACGTGTAAATTGCACATAAATATTATAAAAAGACATCATTTTTTTGAAAATTATATTTCCTGTATTAAATTTGTTAAACAAAATATTTAGCAACGAGGTCTG
>CAUUIC010000013.1:0-7222 GCA_963545125.1 uncultured Acholeplasmataceae bacterium | reverse complement strand
TGTGGCTAAACTTTTTAACGTACCAAAAGAAGTAATTAAAACTAAACTACTTGAACTTACTGATTTCTTTCAAATAACTTATGCAATTGACCGCCAAATTCGCACCTACTCACACGGTATGAAGCAAAAAATTTCGGTAATTTCTTCGCTAATTCACGAACCAAAAGTCTGGGTCCTTGACGAGCCACTAACTGGTCTTGACCCAACTTCTGCCTATCAACTTAAAGAAGCGATTAAAATGCACGCTAAAAAAGGCAACATCGTGATATTTTCTTCGCATATTATTGAAGTTGTTGAAAACATTTGTGACGAAGTTGTCATTATTAAACGCGGTCAAATGGTGATTAACGAAAAAGTATCTGAACTTAAGGCCAAATACGGCAACCTTGAGCAGATGTACATTAAACTAATTGAGCAGTAAAATGACAGTTAAGTTTTACAACACTCTAAATACAGTTCGTGAACACCCAAATCAATTTTTGGTGTTCTGGCAACTGCTTAAGTCTGAATATGTTGATGCTTCTTTTGTCAAAATCAGAGGGTCTGTTGGCACTAAAATCGCCAAATACGCGCTCATGCTGTTTTTTGCAGGTATTTTGTTTTATGTATACAACTACATGTTGCCTGCTTTTTCAGTACTAGGCGCTTCTCCTTATATTGCCTTAGTTCCGGCTATCTTTATTTTCTATACCTTAATTACTTCCTTTCAGTCGATGCAAGGAATGGCAAAATCTCTGTTTCAAAACCCAAAGAACGACATTCTTTTTGCTTTTCCAATCACTAATATCACGATTTTCCTTTCTAAAATCGTTGCTAGATACTTAATTGAATTAGTTAAAACTCTGGTGTTTTTTCTGCCTTTTTTGCTTTCTATTTACTACAATAACGCAGGGGTTGAGTACGGAGCGCTCATTCCGTTTCTCGGCCGAATTTCGGTAATTTGTTTTACTATTCCCGCGGTTGCTTTGTTTTTAGGTACAATTTTTGCAGTTGTTTATTTCTACGCCTTTTCTTTCTTAAAACGTTCAAGAATCGCAACACTTGCAGTATCTTTAATCGCAGTTTCTTTAATTTTTACATTAGTTATTATTTTTATTGACAACATGCGCGGACACGACCGCTATATCCGTTTTGATACTTTCCAAACTAGATGGCAAAACGTAAACTTTGCGTTTCAACGTAATTTCTTAAATAATTTATTTTTCTTTAGATATCTATATTACTTAATTTTTAAAGTAGACGTAAGTATTGCCGCAGTTGACATTATCAGAAGACCAACGGCTGCACATTTAGCCGTGATTTTTGGCACTGTCTTTGTGTTGTTTTTGGTTTCATCAATAGTTTCTTACTTTGTGTACTTTAAACTAGCTAACCGTATTAAGATGAATCTTGCCAATAAAGAAAAACGTTTTAACATTTTTGAAAAAAGCGGGAACACCCCAACTAAAGCGTTTACATTAAAGGAACTAATTCAGTTATTTAGAAACTCAGATACAATCGCTAAGTATATTTTTTACATCGCTACTCTACCACTAATTTCTATTATTTTAAATAAAACTTATTCTGCCTTTCAGTTAAACTCATTTGGTTTTAAAATGGTTGTGATTTTAAATGTGTTGGTTGGTTTAATTGTTTTAACCACTTCTAATACTATTGCGTCTTCTATAATTTCTAGAGAAGGTGGAAAACTCTATATTTTAAAAACAATTCCTGGAAACACATATAAGTTAATTTCGGCAAAAGTAGCTATTAACATCGTAATTAACTTCCTGATAGTTGCTTTAAACTTAGTTATTATGTTAATTTATCCTTCAACTAAAAAAAATATTGCACTATTGATTGCTGGGATATTTTTGGTATTTAATATTGTCCATATTCTGTATTCTGCATCCGTTGATTTAACACAGTCTGAATATCAAAAATTTGAAGAGACCGCTGATGTCGCTAAGCTAAAAAATGTTACTTTTTCTTCAGTTGTCGGCATTGTGATGTCTTTAGTTGTCGTGATTTTGTTAATTGCTTTTGGCGCAACCGCTAAAGCCCTTAGTCTACTTTTAGTGTTTGGCGCGATTGCTCTAGCGTTTTCGGTGTTTACCTTCCATTTGAAAATCAAAGTTTACTTTGATGTAATGTGCGGATAGCAAAAGGAGTTTTAAATGAAAAAATTTACCTTCTTTTTAATCACTATCTTAATATTTGTTTCACTTGGTTTAGTTGCAGCTTTTGGCACGAAACCAATTCAAATTCCGAGTCAAACTCCTGTCAATAGTCTGCGTCTTTGGTATACAACTTCAAAAAAAGTAATTAAGTCTCTGCGTAGACTTTCAATTGAAGATATGTATGAAAAGAAACTAAACTACTTAGACCAAATTAAAGAAATTCAGGCTAAGGCAAACTCCACAACTGACTACAGAAAAACCTTGGTTGAAATGAACTTCAAAGACAACAACATTCCTATTTTAAGGTTTTTTAAAGAAGCCAATAATCAGTATGTTACAGAGAAACCTATGCATACTTTTTACTTGTTTGTTGAAAACTGGCCAAACTACGCTAATTTTGAAGGCGTGACTATTGACATCAAACATAAAGACAAAAGAGTGCTTAAAGACCCAAATAAGTCATATGACTTTGAGTTTAAAGACTGGCAAACTGATAAGTCTAATATTTTAACTGATAAAAACCAATACTTAAATGTCCGTGCAAACGGGTTTAATGGTATAGTTTTCTTTGAGTTTATTTTAAATAAGAATATTGAAGATTCAGCTAAGTTTGACGAGTATTCCTACAGCGTTACTTTAAAACCACTTAAAAACTCAGCAAGTGACTTAGTTAAAAATATCTCATTTGATTTCCACAAGGCTAAAGAAAAGGAGGAAAACGATTAATGAGTATTTTAAAGAAATTAACCTATTTATTTATATTATTTGTTTCCTCAGTACTTTTGGCCGCATGTGGCGGTGTATTTCAAAAAGTTGAGTTCAGCAAAGCTGAACTTACCTACTTTGGTGCTGAGCGAAATGGTAAGTTAGTCAAAGTTGCTGACTTTAAAAAAGTTCCCAAAAACACAATTTTGCACTTTGAGTTAAACTTAAAAAACCGTGAGTTTAAAGACTTGCTTATCAACGACGTGACTTACAACAATTTAGGTGTGCATATTACTGACAACAAGTTTCAAGTCAAAGTAGATAAAGACTTAAAAATTAAGCTAGTGTTTTTAGGCTACTTTTCAGTTAAACTACCAAAAGAAATTGAAGCCGTTGGCTACGTTGGCAAGCCAACTCCGCCAACTGGCGTTGATTTAAATAAAGTAGAGGCGGATTCCACCATACTTTTTAAAGTTAAAATCAAACCAAAAGCTCCGTTTATGCTGCAGTTTAATGAACACGACCGCAGATATTATGAGGCTAATTTAAATAGTTTCTTTCGCGTAAATCCAAACGACCACGAAACTTCGCTATTTGAATATAAAATTAGCGCAGATTTAGATATTAAAGTATTTTACGACGAAAAAGAAGTTAACTTTAAGATTTCACCTTCACCTTACCTGGAGTTTAAAACTCAACACGCAGATTTAAATAAAGTTCCGTATGGCGAAGAAGTTGTAGTTAGTTTAAAAGAGTCATACCGCCCGTTTTTAAAAGAGTTTAAAGTAAACGGGGTGCCTACTCAGTTTGAGTCTAACTTTGAGTATTCTTTTAAAATTGACAAAGACATCACTTTAGAAGTATTTTTAGAAGGTTTTAAAACTTACCGCTTAAACTACGACCGTAATTTATTTGACCTTGCGCAAAACTATACAACTCTAGATTTACCTGAAGGTACAGATGTGGCGTTAACGCTAAAAGAACCAAATCAAAACTCAAAATACGAAATTTCTGTCAACGGTGCACTCCATGCTGGCACTAGCGTTAACTTTAAAATGCAAAAAGACACTGAAGTTACAGTCAAAGAAACTTCAACTGAGCAAATTGAGAATCTAGACCCTTTAGTTAAACATCGCCACCGTCCAATTCACACAACCGTTGAACTTAACTTAAAAGACCGCAAAAGAGAAATTAACACTAAATACACTAAACAAGCGACAATTGATCGCCTTGAAATTAAAAACAACGAGTTTGCTTTCAAGGAACCTGGAGTTTACCGAATCTATTACAACGAAACTAAAGACGGTAAAACCACTTTAACTCAGTATGTCTACTCAGTTTCCTACACTATTGAGAAATTTAACTTAAATGGTCAAGTCTATAAGTACGACGAAAAAAAAGAACGTAGTAAGACTTTCAAAGACTTTGACAAAAAGTACATCAAAGAAGTTGGGATGAACAACGAATACATACCAGAACTTTCGGCAAACATCCGCAGAGCCCGTTTTAGTGATGTTGAAAATAAGTTTATTACCACAATTGAAACTATGTTTGGCATTGAACAACTGTTGTTTAGAAAAATTATTCCAACCTTTGTACTTAAAAACAGCGAAAACAATGCATTGTTAAGACAATCTCAGTATGAAATCAACGCAGGTAAAATTACTTTTAAAGACCCAGCACTTAAAGACAAAAAAATTAAAATCGAAGCCACAATTTCAGGTGTTTCTAAACTAACTAACAGTCAAACTAAAACTAATCTTTATACAGACCGCGAAGAAATTACTTTAAAGGAAGGCCATAACGCCTATACTGACCTTGAACTAAGAAAGTTCGTGCGTGGTGCTAGAAAATACGCAAATGTGTTTCTGCAACGAAACATTAAGGTAGAAGACTTGCCTGGCCAATTTGAAAAAATCCCGCCAAAACCAAACTTTGCAGCACCAGAGGGTGATTTGTTGCTTGAAAAAAACCGTAAAGGTGCGCAAACCCTTGAACATGGAGTGGATGAAAACGGCGATCCAATTGAAAGTAAGGTACAAGAAGTTGGCTCAGTTTATTGGCGCTATGCTCATTTTCAACGAGGTGCGCAAAATTACCGTTCTTTAAATTTAAACGGCAATTACTTTCAAATTGATGCAAGCAATATCGCAAGGTACTACACTATAGACTTTGCTGAGTTTGGTTTTCCTGACCACACCTATGGTATTTTTTCGTTTTCCACAACAGCAGACGTCACCAACACTGTCCGCAATGTTGAAATCGCCGGCAACGCCGGAGTAAGTGGTCCTGTTTTACACTTAGATAACACAAAAACAGTTCCTGCTTACTTTGGAGGAATTCACGGAGTAGTAGCAACTAAATCAAAAATAACTTTAACAAACTCAGTCATTCGCAACCACGGATACGGAGTTCGCCAACTTGAGGCTACCGCTTCTTATTTCTTTAACACAAAAATTGAAAATAACTTCTTAGACGGAGTTCACTATATGAATGACAATGGACACTATGAAACTAATCAAACTCCTGAGTCTGAAATGAACGAAGTCAAAGCCCTTAGTCCAGAACAACAAAGACTGGCTTTATATAAATCTTTTGTTTATATGCAAGACAGTTATATAGGAATTAACGGAGCGCCTGGTTTTCTACTTCAAGATATGCGCAGAACTACTAAACTAGACTACAGCGCCCATGAATTTGAAAATCGTGAACTTACCTTATTTAATACAACTCGGTCAATTGAAAGCAGAAAACCAGGTGAGTTAGTACCTGAGTTTGAAGATGCTGATTGGATTAAGAAAACTTTTTATTTTAACTCAGATCCAAATGTTTATCTAAAAAATACAGAACTAGACACTTTAACTCCACTGAACAACGACTTTTTTAAGATTTTTGGAATTGAAAAAGTAAAAGGTATTATTAAAGATGTTTTAAATTCTCTACAGGCTAATTCCAACCAAGCAAATGGTCGTAATTTCGTGTTCTTAATTGAAAAAAACGGAGCCGTGTATTTAAAAACTCCTTTCTTGCTTTCAACTGGGCGACTTGATTTTCCAGAAGCAATTCCAGAACCTGGTAAACCTCTGCCGAAAACCTATCATCATTGCCACCGTAGAGAAACTTTTGATATCACTTTTGATTTTGAGTACCGTGAGAAAAACTCACTTGGAGTGTACGGAGAGACTAAAAACAAACTAATTAACACTATTCGTCCGCGCTACAAGTGTCCTGATTTGCCAGCAGGCAAAGAAGACTGCAGCTACTTCTACACATCAAAAAGGCTCTCTGAGTTTGCCTCAGGTAAATTCTTCATACCGTCTTCTATTGACAACAAAGAAGATCCAATAAAGGACTTAGAAAACGTTTTAAATGAACCCGGAAACAAAGAAAACCTATATCAAAAAGTACTTAAACGCTTAGTTTACGACGCTGTGGTGTCGGTTGCTAAAAAACAAAACTTTGACACTTTTATTAGTTTCAGCACTCCACTTACTGGCCTAAACCCAAGAGCTCCTCATAACGAAATGGGTGCTTCTTTAGTTTTTGGTTTTAACTTTAAGTAGTTTTAGTTTAAAAAAAGTTGTCTACGTAAATGTAGACAACTTTTTATTTTCGCTTTAGCACCACTAAAGTCTCACATTCTGCGGTTTGGGGGAAATTTTTAAAAGGCTGGATTTTTGTAATTTTAAAGTTATCAAGAATTTTAAGGTCACGAACTAAAGAAGGTAGATTACAAGAAAGATAAATAATTTTCTCTAAGTTTGATTGGTTTAATTCAATTAACACAGACTTTTCAACACCTGCTTTGGGCGGGTCTAAAATTATTGTGTCTGCTTTATTTTTGACTCTGCTAAACTGAAATGTAAAATCCCCTTCAAGTATTTCTAGATTAGTAATTTTATTAAGTTCTATGCATTTTCTAGCACAGTTATTGGCGTCTTTATTGATTTCAATTGAATAAATTTTTTTAGCAGTTTTAGCGATGTATTGACCAATTGTAGAAATCCCTGAAAACGCGTCAATAACGCAGTTTTCACTGCTTATTTCATTAAGTATTTCTCTATAGATTTTTCCAACCATAAAGAAGTTGGTTTGAAAAAAAGCAAGACCATTTAAAAGATAGACGATGTTGTCTATTGTTTGTGTGATAAACTGGCTTCCTTTAACTATGTAGATTCTTTCATTTAGTATGTAGTGAATAGATATGTTTGGTGCTAAAAGAGAATTTAAGTTAGAAAGTTCGTGGACTGTTTCTGAGTTATTATTTTTTAAAATAAAAGTAACTTGAAAATCATTTTCTAAATTAGTTCTAAAAATAACTTTGGCGACTTCTTTAAGTATTATCTTGCGTTCTTTTA
>CAUUIC010000012.1:0-7253 GCA_963545125.1 uncultured Acholeplasmataceae bacterium | reverse complement strand
AGAAGTAGAAGCAGAAAAAACTTATATCTATTCTTTTGACAAAAAAACAGAACATTTATTTTGTGTATTTTTGGATAGCAAACTAAGAGTTTTGGGTAAAAAAATGTTTACAGACAAGAGCACAAATAACTTAAAAATCCCACTTAGAGAAATCGTATTGCTCGCAAATCGCTTTAAATCAAACCAAATAGTTTTGATACATAACCATCCGAGTCAAGACCCAGAACCCAACGAAACAGTCATTAAAACTACCACTGCTTGCCGAGAAATTATTCGGCATTTAGACATTAAATTGCTTGACCATTTAGTGTTTACAAACACAGAATACTGCTCAGTTTTTTCGTATTTTTGACAATATTTTTTCAATTAAAACAGCTATCTTTAAATTGCAAAACCAAGGGTTAAATGTTAAAATATTTTCGTATCTGCGTGCATTCTTATTCCCCTAAATTCACGCAATTTACTAAAAAATACGCATATAAAGAGGAAACTAATGGCAAATTTAAAGAATTACGACGAAAAATCCATACAAGTTTTAAAAGGTCTTGAGGCTGTTCGTAAACGACCTGGAATGTACATTGGTTCAACTGACTCAAGGGGCTTGCATCACTTAGTTTGGGAAATTTTTGACAACGCAGTTGATGAGGCTTTATCTGGGTTTGGCAATACCATCACTTTAACTGTCCGTAAAGACAACTCAATTTGTGTGGAAGACGAGGGTCGTGGGATTCCTTACAAAAAACACGAATCTGGTATCTCTACACTACAACTTATTTTTACAACCTTACACGCTGGTGGTAAGTTCTCAGATTCAGGCTACAAGGTATCTGGAGGTCTGCATGGTCTTGGCGGCGCTGTTGTAAATGCTCTTTCTTCTAAGTTTAAAGTAACTTCCGCCAGAGACGGCAAAATTTGTGAGCAAACTTACTCAGATGGTGGCTCAAAAATTCAAAAAGACCAAATAATTGGAGATACCCGTAGAACTGGTACTAAAATTGAGTTTTGGCCAGATCCAAAAATTTTTCAAACTACTACTTTTGTCTACGAGACAATTCGTGAACGCGTGCGTGAGGCTGCCTTTTTAATCAAAGGCCTAAAAGTAGTTTTAATTGATGAACGCTCAAAAAAACGCGAAGAATTTGAATACGAAAATGGAATTAAAGAATACGTACAACTTTTAGCTGGCTCTAAAAAGCCACTTGGCCAAATCAAAACTTTTGCGGGCGAACATTTTTCTGACAACTGCAATCTGCCAATTGAAATAGATTGTGCTTTTATGTATTTTGAAACTTATTCGGAAAACATTATTTCTTTTGTCAACAACATCCGCACCAAAGACGGCGGAACTCACGAAATTGGTTTCAAAACTGCCTTTACACGTGCTTTCAACGAATACGCACGTAAATACAATTTCTTAAAAGAAAAAGATGAAAACCTAGACGGAGTTGACTTAAGGGAAGGACTAATTGCCGTAATTTCTTTAAAAGTTCCTGAAAAACTGCTGCAATTTGAAGGACAAACTAAGGCAAAACTTGGAACTCCCGAAGCCAGAGCCGCAGTTGACCAAGTGGTTTATGAAAAACTTAGCTACTTTTTAGAGGAAAACAAAAAACTTTCAGAAACCCTGCTTAACAAAGCACTACTTGCTAAAAAAGCACGAATTGCCGCAAGAAAAGCGAGAGAACAAGCCAGACAAGGTAAAACTTCTGCTAAAAAAGACTATGTGCTTTCAGGAAAACTAACCCCTGCTCTTTCTAAAAAAGCAGAAGAGCGCGAACTTTTCTTAGTGGAAGGAGACTCAGCGGGAGGTTCTGCAAAGCAAGGCCGCAACCGTCAATTCCAAGCAATTTTGCCACTGCGTGGTAAAGTTTTGAATACTGAGAAGGCTAATGTTGACCAAATTCTTAAAAACGAAGAAATTTTAAATATCATTCACGCGATTGGCGCTGATTTCGGCAATAAGTTTGACTTAAAAAAATCAAACTACCGCAAAATTATTATCATGACCGACGCCGATACAGACGGTGCGCATATCCAAATTCTGCTTTTAACTTTCTTCTTTAGATTTATGAAACCACTAATTGAGCACGGATATCTTTATATTGCAAATCCTCCGCTTTACAAACTTTCAAATAAAACCAAAAAAATCTACTGCTGGTCTGACGAAGAGCTAATCAAAGCACAAAGCGAAGGTAAGTTTCAAATTCAGCGTTTCAAAGGTTTGGGTGAAATGAACTTTGACCAACTTTGGGAAACCACAATGAATCCAAATACTAGAAACATTATTCGCGTCAACGTCTCTGATTTCGAAGAGTCTGATCACCATGTATCCGTGTTAATGGGCGACGATGTTGCACCTCGTCGCGACTGGATTGAGCAAAACGTGGACTTTAATGCCAATGACGACTTCTTGTCACTTAAAGAAAAAGGCATGCCAGAAGAGCAGACTGCAGACGAGGAATAGGTAAAACACTATGCAAAAGATTAAACAAAAAATTGATGAGTTTATCGACAAAAACATTACCGACTCTGCTTTAAGTGAAATATTTTCAGACCGTTTTGCCAGATATGCTAAATACATTATTCAAGACCGCGCAATTCCAGATGTCAGAGATGGACTTAAACCCGTGCAGAGAAGAATACTTTATGCAATGTATAAAATGGGTGTGTTTTCCGAAAAACCTTATCGTAAATCTGCCCGTATTACCGGTGAAGTCATGGGTAAATACCACCCACACGGAGATTCTTCTATATACGAAGCGATGGTTAGAATGTCTCAAGACTTTAAGATGAACATCCCGCTTATAGACATGCACGGAAACAACGGTTCTATAGACGGAGACAGTCCGGCTGCTATGCGTTATACCGAAGCCAGATTGGCTTTTGCCGCAGAAACAATGCTAATTGACCTAGATAAAAAAACAGTGGTGTTTGTGCCAAACTTTGACGACGAAGAAATTGAGCCAGTGGTTCTACCTGCTCGTTTTCCAAACTTACTTGTTAACGGTTCCAGCGGAATTTCTGCAGGATACGCCACTAAAATTCCTCCGCATAACATTGGCGAGATAATTGATGCCACAATTCACCTACTTAACCACCCTAAGGCTAGTCTTGAAAAAATTCTTGAGTTTGTCAAAGGTCCTGACTTTCCAACTGGCGGAATCGTGGAAGGCAAAGACTCAATTGTACAAGCACTTGCGACTGGTACTGGTCGCATACTTTTAAAGTCAAAAATAGAAATTGAAGAAATTAACTTAACAACAAAACGAATTGTAGTCACCGAAATACCTTTTGAAGTGTCAAAAGCCGATTTAGTTAGAGAAATTGACACCACCCGCATTGAAAAAGGTATTGATATCCAAGAAGTTAGAGACGAGTCTGACAAAGATGGCCTTAGAATCGCAATTGACTTAAAGCCAAACACCGAGCCAACCGCTATTCTTGCATATCTATTTAAAAACACACAACTACAAGTCTACTTTAACTACAACATGGTTTCAATTGCCGACAGCCGTCCAGTTTGTATGGGCATTATTGATATCTTACTTGCCTACATCAACTACTACAAAGAATGCTACACAGCCCGCACTCAGTATCTTTGTGAGAAAGACAAAGAACGTCTGCATATTGTAGAAGGTCTGGAAAAAATGCTTTCGGTGCTAGATGAAATTATTAGAATAATTCGGGCATCGCACGACAAGAAATCTTCAATTGAAAATATCGTCGCTGGCTTTAACGGTATGTTTACAGTCAAACAAGCCACTGCGATTGTCAACATGCGCCTATATCGTTTATCTAACACAGACATTGTTTTGCTACTTAAAGAAAAAGAAGATTTAATTGAGCGAATTAAAGAGTATGAAAAGATTCTGGCTGACCCTGAGTATTTAACTAAAAAAGTCGGAAATGAACTAAAAGAAACTAAAAAACAATTGTTTGTTCCGAGAAGAACCGAAATTAAAGAAGAAATTACTAACTTAAAAATTGACGAAAAAGCCTTAATTTCAAACGACACCTATCACTTTGGAGTTTCGGCAAATGGCTATATTTACAAGTCTTCACTTAAGTCTTTTGCCCAAAGCAAACAAACTCAGTTTAAAACGGGTGACAGTTTAGTGCTTGAACAAGATGTTTCTAACCACTCAACGCTTTTAATGTTTACAAATCAAGGTAACTTTATTGCTGTGCCGATTTACAAAATAACTGAAAAGAAATGGTCAGAACTCGGAATTCACATTGGCCAAATTGTGGAACTAGCCGACCAAGAGCGAGTAATCTATCCGTTTATTGTCAAAGACTTTGCAAGAAACTTAAAGTTTTTACTTGCAACTAAGCAGGGTTTTGCTAAACAAGTTCTGCTACAAGACCTTACTACTACTCGCTATTCAAAACCTCAACGCGCAATTAAGCTGGCCGCTAAAGATGAGTTAATCTCGGTTTCAGCCGGTCCGCTTAAATCAATTCTGTGCTTAACTAAAAAAGGCTATGGTCTGTGCTTTGCTGAATCTGAAGTTCCTGAATACGGACTATACGCATCTGGCGTAAGAGTAATTAAATTAGAGGACAAAGATGAACTAGCATCAGCACTGTTTGTCAATGAAGAGAGCCAAGTTTTAATGCTGACCAACAAGGCAACTGTTTTTGTAAGAAATTACTTTGAACTTCCACAAATGCAACGCTACCGTAAAGGAAGTTTGATGTATCAACGTCAAAAAACTCAACCCGCTGAACTAGTTTCCTGTGTTGTGGTAAACTCAAATCAAAAAGACTTAGATGCAAATATTTTCTTTAAAGAAGTTGTTTTAACTAAAAAACTTACAGACCTTAAAAACTCAAATAAATTTGGACTTGCTTTAGAGGGAGTAACTAAAGACAGTTTACCTTGGTTAATTTCAATTAAACAAGACTTGCTTGAAGATTTAAAACCTACTGAGCAAAAACAAACAATTGAAATCACTAAAATTAAGAAAAAAGCCACTAAGATCTCAGAACAAGCCTTTTCTGCTTTTACCGCTGAATTTGGCCTAGACCAGTCAAATCTAGATGAAGAACAGAAAGACGAGCCTACATACTCATCACCTTTCTTTGATGATCTTGAATTTTAACAGTTTAAATATTTATTTTTAAAAAAAGGAGGAATAAATATGAAAATTAAAGTACTTAACACAAACCAAACTTATGAATTTCCAAGCGGTGTGTGTGCTTTAGATGTGTTAAAAGAAGTAAAGTTAGACTTTACACCTTTTGCCGTAAAAGCCAACCGTCGACTACGTGAACTTACCTATCAACTACACGCAGACTGCGAAATTGAGTTTTTATCACATTCTGCGCGTTCTGCTAACCGAATTTACGAAGCATCTTTGCGTTTTGTTGTGGCGATGGCCTACAATCGGCTATTTAAAAGCCAAGTTAAGTTCAACTACAACGTTTCTATGTCTATCTTGGCTATTCCTAAAAAACTTGGCCGTAAACTAACTGAAAAAGATATTGAAGCGCTAGACAAAGAAATTAAGAAAATAATTAAGGCAGACTTGCCTTTTGAAAAAGTTTTAATTCCACTTGAACAGGCTGAAAATATCTACGCCAAACAAGGAGATTTAGATAAATTAGCCGTTTTAAATGTGCGAGAACAAGAATACGTAAATGCCTACAAAGTTGGCGATTACTACAACTATATGTATTCAAAAATGGTGCCAAGTACTGGTTATTTGAAAGACTACAAAATTTTTCTTTACGACGCTGGCTTTATTTTACAATACCCACGCGGCGAGGCAAATGGACGTATTCCTGAGTTTTCAGCATCTTTAACTTACGCAAATACGCTAAGAGAAGCCGCAGCTTGGTCTAAGTCAGTTGGAGTTGGTACAATTGCTGAACTTAACGAAAAAGCGTTTGACCGCAAAAAAATTAGTGAGTTTATCAATATGTGTGAAATTAGACACACTAACAACTTCTTTAAAGTAGCCTCAGAAATTCTTGCATATGGCTCAAAAAAACGCTTAATTTGCGTCGCTGGTCCTTCTTCTTCTGGCAAAACTACATTTGCAACCAGACTAAGATATACCCTGGCTTCTCTTGGCGTCAAAACTTTAATGATTTCAATTGACGACTACTACGTTGAGCGTTCTAAAACTCCACGAGACGAAGATGGCAACCTAGACTTTGAAAGTCTATACGCCCTAGATATAGATTTGTTTAATCAAAACTTATCTGACTTAATTCAAGGCAAACCAACTAGTTTACCGGTTTATGACTTTAAAACTTCCACACGTAGTTTCAAAGAACCAATTACTATTGACGCAACCACTCCTATCATCATTGAAGGTATACACGCTCTTAACGAAGAGTTAACTAAGTCAATTAAAAGAGACTTGAAATACAAAATCTTTATCGGACCACAAACTCAGGCACACATTGACTTTCACAACCCGATTTCTTTTACTGACCTGCGTTTACTTCGTCGAATTGTCAGAGACTCAAAATACAGAAACGCCAAAGCGACCGAAACTCTTTCAATGTGGCCGTCTGTCAGAAAAGGTGAATTTAAGTGGATTTATCCAAACCAAGAAGGTGTGGACTTCGTTTTCAACACCGAGCTTTCTTATGAATACGCAGTGCTTAAAAAACACGCACTTCCACAACTGCAAGCCATTCCGCGTTCATCTGAATACTTCATTACTGCCAACCGTTTGGTTAAGTTCTTGAAATACTACGTAGACATTGACGATCAACTTGTTCCTTGCAACTCGCTACTTCGTGAGTTCATCGGTGGTGCCTGCGTTTAGGCAACCACTTTATTTAAATGTTTTTACTTAAAAACATTGAGCGCTTTACTCTAGATTTCAAGCAAATCAACAAACTAACCGCGCTTTACGCTAAACGTGGCCAAGAAACTTACTTTGCTGAGTTTTTCAAAAAATTCAAGCAAGCGCTCATCCCTGGCCTAGTTTCTGAAAACTCATATTATTTTTCTTGCATGTTTTCAGAACTAGATAAAGACAAATTAAAAAAAATTACTTCAAACGACTACAAGCCAAACAACTTAAAGGAAAGGTTTGTCCAAAACGCAAGAAAAATCATTTCAAGTATTCAACAAACCGCCGAAAAAGGTCTGCACAACTCAGATATTTACGCGTATGCCTCTGCACTTGGCGATGGAATTCACGCAGTTTCTTTAAACCGAGCGCAGGTGAACCAATCAAGTTTTTTAGACGCAAGTGGAAAACCACTTGGAATTGAGGCAAAACTCAGTG
>CAUUIC010000011.1:0-7415 GCA_963545125.1 uncultured Acholeplasmataceae bacterium | reverse complement strand
GAAAACCTAAAGCAAGGTTTAGTTAAAAATACCAACAGAGTGCTGAAAAATATTGCTTGAATTTTATGAGTTTAGATATTTAAAAGTATCATTAACTTATCTTTTTGCGCTGTAACAAATTTAAACTATATTTTTGTGCACAACTGCTTAATCAAATTGTTTCATTTTAGTGAGTTTCGGGTTGCGACTTACAACCCTTTTCAAAGACCTCGCATTTAGGGAATTTACTTAAACCTTTATGTGATTAGCACAACCTCAAAAGATGCAACTCTCGTTACTTTTTATTAGTTAAACAGGATTTAACACTGAATATTTTTAATTTTTTTAAAAATACTCGGTGTTAACTTGATTTTAACTTGCATATACAATAAAATTTACTTGAGAAGGAAATAGATTTTATGAAAATTTTTAAAAGAGAAAAGTATTTATCTAAAATCAGAGGGTTTTATTTTGCAAACGATTTAATAAAAGTAATAACTGGTATTAGACGCTCAGGTAAATCTACACTGATGGAATCAATTTCAAATGAACTAACTCAAAAAGGTGTAAAAAATACTAATATCGTTTACATCAATTTAGACAAAAGAGGATATAAAAATATCAAGACTGCCAAGGACCTTGAAAGTTTAATTGAGTCTTGTACTAAAAATATCAAAGGCAATAAGTATTTATTTATAGACGAAATTCAAAATGTTAAAGATTTTGAACCAGTAATCAATTCATTTAGAGAAGAAGAGGACTTTTCGATTTTTATTACGGGTTCAAACTCATATTTACTTTCTGGTGAACTTGTAACTAAGTTAACAGGCAGGTACGTTGAGTTTGAAATTTTTCCCTTAACCTTTGATGAGTATTTAGAAATGAAGAAATTCTACTCACTTTCAACCAAATCAGACTTAATGCTTGAACTAAACGGATATATATTGAGCGGTGGTTTCCCACGTTCTTTGTTTTTTGAAAATCTTGCGGATAAAAAGAACTACATCTTAAGTTTAGTTAAAGAAATTTTTGAAAAAGACATAAAAAGAAGAGTAAAAATTAAAAACCAAGCAACATTTGAAATTGTTAAAAATTATATTATTAACAATTTTGGTGCAACCGTTAGTCTAAACAATATAACCAAAAATTTAAAAAAAGCAGGCTACTCAATTACTATAGAGACAGTTTCTAGATACATTCAAATTTTAATTGATGCAAAAATTCTCTATGAATGCAACAGATTTGACATGAAATCCAAACAATACTTAAAAGGAGAAAAGAAATACTATTTAGCGGACTTGAGTTTTTACTATGCATTAAATACGGACAATAGAATAAACTTTGGTCCCAGCCTTGAAAATATCGTTTTTGTTTTTGCAAGAAGTAAAGGATACTCAGTCAGCGTCGGAAGAATTGGTTTACTTGAATGTGATTTTATATTAAGAGATTTGGACAATAATTATTCATACATTCAAGTTGCTTACACTATTTTGGAGAACTTAGAAACTGAAAACAGAGAGTACACGCCACTTGAAAAAATCAAAGACAACTTCCCTAAATATGTAGCGACTTTAGATTATTTAGAACAAAAAAGAAACGGGATAAAACATATAAATTTAATTGAATTTATAAAGAACAATTTGGATTTTTAATAAATGAGATGAATACATTGATAGAAAAAACGCCAAATTGCCAAGTAGAAGTAAGCCAAATTATAAAGTGAAATAAAGCCAAATTATAAAATGGCTTGATTAGAAAGGGTTTTTATATTAAACTATATGTACAGGTGTACATATGGAAAAATATCTAAACCGTGTAATTGAGAAAAAAATTCAAGATAAACTGGCAAGTTGTGGTGCTCTTTTAATCAAAGGACCTAAATGGTGTGGAAAGTCAACTACAGCCTTGAAGTTTGCCAATAGTGTTATCTATATGCAAACAAACAAAAACAAGGCTCAAAACGTTGAACTGGCAAGAACTGAACCAGAGACTTTTTTGGCAAAAAAACCACCACTTCTAATTGATGAATGGCAAGAAATTCCTTTTATTTGGGATGAAATTAGAACAGAAGTAGATAAAAGAGGTAAATTTGGCCAATTCATATTAACGGGCTCTTCTACACCTTTAATGCAAAAAGAAAAAGCACAAATAATGCATTCAGGTGTGGGTAGGATAACAACATTAGTTATGAGGCCTATGTCTTTATATGAGTCTCTCGACAGTACTGGTGGAGTTAGTCTAAATGAACTTTTTTTGGACAAAAAAATCAAAGTCCAGGAATCTAAACTAACATTTTTAGACTACTGCTACCTAATTTGTCGCGGCGGTTGGCCACAAAGTGTAGGCGTTTCAAAAGAAATTGCCCTAGAGATATCAAAAGACTACTTTGAACAACTAATTCAAAGCGACCTCTTAAAAGACAAAAGACTTTTTAGAGACAGACAAAAACTCACAAAAACTCTAAAGTCATACGCTAGAAACATCTCAAGCCAATGTTCAATTAAAACTTTAATGGACGATATTAAAGAAAATGACAACCTTTCTATATCTAACGTCACTATTCTTTCTTACCTTGAGTTATTTAAAAAAAACTTTATTATTGAAGACATTCAGGCCTGGAACCCAAACTTACGTAGCAAAACTGCAATTAGAACTGCACCCACCAGACACTTTATTTGCCCCTCAATTGCAGCCAGAGCCTTAGAACTCGGGCCTGGTTCTCTTTTAAATGACCTTAAAACTTTTGGTCTACTTTTTGAAGATCTGACAGTCCGCGACCTTAAAATATATGCAGAGAAACTAAACGGAAAAGTTTATCACTACCGCGATAAAAACGGGCTTGAATGCGATGCAGTTGTGTGTCTAGACAACGGAGAGTTTGGACTAATTGAAGTAAAGATAGGAAACAGCGTTAGAATTGAAGAAGGCGCTAAAAACTTACTTAAATTAAAGTCTTTACTTTCACCTAAAATGAAAGAACCTAGTTTCTTAATGGTAGTCACAACTACTAACCTAGCCTATACTCGTGAAGACGGAGTAATTGTGTGTCCGCTTGGCTGCCTAAAAGACTAATTAAAAATAGTTAGTAAAAATTAAAAAGTATCCCTTTTCCTTTGTCTTGGAAATGAGATACCTATCATGCCGAGATTTGTGGTACTTTAAAAACCTCTCTTTATAATTTAACTGTCCTCGTAAAACAAGATAGTTTTTATACTGTCTAGACATTATAATTTTCTAAGTTAAGCCAACTTGTTCAACTCACTTTCTATATCTCTTTTTACATAGAAAATACGCATCACTTTCACGTTCTTTTTTTCTTCATTCACTACATAAAATACAAGATAGTTAGCGACACGAAAAAACCTTAGTCCTTTAGCTTTCCATATTTCATTATGATAGAGACTATGTCTGCTTGGCAGTAATTCTAGAGAACTTATTGCTTTAAGCATCTTGTGTATCAAACTTTTTGTAGAACTTACCTGCATCAATTCGAACGAAATATATCTATAAATGCCTGACAAATCTCTTTTCGCGTTTTCAGAAATTAAAACTTTATATATCTTCACCTAAATCTTTCAATAACTCCTTTTTCACTTCTTCAAAACTGTATACTCTGCCGTTTTCAAAATCACTTTCTGCTTTTGCCAATTCTAAGTTAAATTCGCCTTCATTTAAATTCAAAATAGAAATAGGTTTATTAAAAGGAACCTTAACATCAAACGGTAATCCATTATGCATAATAATTTGTTTAAGAAAAATAGACACTGCGCTTGACATCGGAATTCCTAACTTATCAAGCACTGCTTCAGCCTGCGCTTTAACATTTGGTTCGATTCTTACATAAATATTTGAAGTTCTAGTCATTTATGTCACCACCTTTCATAATAATTATACCTATTGTCTGCAAAAAGCAATACATATTATTGCATTAACTAGTTTATGTCAAGCATTTATTAAAAATAACACTTTCAAATAAATTAAAAACTTCATCGTAATTGCCAAATTCATTAAACTGTTGTATACTTACTAACTGTTAAAGCACGCATTTATTTGTTTTAAATATCTTTAACTTAGAATGTAGTAGTTTGTTTATTGCTTTACAAATGAGGCAATTTAAAGATTATAAAGTTAAATAAAGGCGTTTTGCTGACTTATTCTATAAGGAGGTAAAAATATATGTCACGTTTCTTAGGATCAACTTGGAAAAAATCTCGTCGTTTAGGCTATTCAGTTTCAGAAACTGCCAAAGAACTGAAAAAAAGAGCTTATGCTCCAGGTCAACACGGCAAAAGACGCGCTAAAGTATCTGACTATGGTTCTCAGTTGAATGAAAAACAAAAAGTTAGATTTACATACGGTGTATCTGAAAAACAATTTGTCAAAACTTTCCATGAAGCTAAAAAACTTGCAGGTAACTTAGGTGAAAACTTCATCAAATTACTTGAATCTAGACTAGATAACTTAGTTTATAGAGCAGGTCTTGCTAGAACTCGCCAACAGGCAAGACAACTTGTAAATCATGGACACATTTTAGTTGATGGCAAAAAAGCAGATATTCCATCAATGCGACTAAAACCAGGTCAAGTGATTTCTTTAAAAGAACGTTCAAAAGATTTACTTGTTGTTAAAGAAAGTCTTGAGGCTAAATTCAGAAGTTTTGAATTTGTTGAGCTAGACGAAAACAAAAAAACAGCAACTTTTGTCCGTTTCCCTGAAAGAAAAGAAGTACTTCAAGAAATTAACGAACAACTTATCGTTGAGTTCTATAACCGTTAATTAGCTTAGGTTAAAAAACCACTTTTTAAAATTGAAAAACACCCCATTTCCGATAATTCGTGAAATGGGGTGTTTTTTTTACTTTGTTTGAGTGATTGCTTTTAATTGCTACTCAAGTGTTGTTCCTTCTGAAAGAATATCAACATATTCTTTATAGACATACTGCTTATATCGTTTTTTATCTTCAACGAGTTCAAGTATCTTCAGTTCCATCAAATTTTCTAGTAAATTATTAACAGTTGGTTTGCTTAAATTTAAAAAATTACAAATATCTTTGGCCACTAAAATAGGATGTTTTAACAAAAAATCGTATATCGAAAGTAAATTTGAGGTATTCCCTTTTGTAGATTTTCTGATTTTTTCTATATCTGTTTTTTTAAGTTTTATAATTTTTTGAATAGACGAAATTACGTTTTCAGATACTTCGCAAATTCCTTTTATGAAAAATGAAACCCATTCTTCAAACTTGCCTTTTATACGCACGTTATTTAGAAGTTCATAATATCTAATTCTATTTTTTTTAAAAAAATAACTTAAATAAAAAACTGGATATTCAATCAAACCTCGTTCTTTTAAAAATAGTATTATCAGTAGTTTGCCTATTCTACCGTTACCATCTAAAAACGGATGTATTGTTTCAAATTGATAGTGAATTAACGCAATTTTAACTAAATTAGAAATAGGGCTGTCTTCGTGTATATATTCCTCTAAATCACTCAAAGTATTTTCCATTTCAGCAGGAGCAGGTGGTACAAAACTCGCTGTGCTCAATGTACATCCAGCGAAGCCAATCCAGTTTTGAGATCGCCTTAACTCACCAGGCAGTTTTTCACTGCCGCGAACATCTGACAACAAAATAGAGTGGGTTTCTTTAATTAGTCGCATGCACAGCGGCAGTACTTTTAATCTAGTAAAAGCGTAGCTGGTTGCTTTGATATAATTAACAATTTCAGCGGTTTCTTTGATTTTTTCGCGTTTTATGTCTTTTTGTAAAACGTCAATCAGTGATGCTTGTGTGACTTCTATTTGCGAACTGATAACCGCTTCTTTTTGTACATACATAGAAACCAACAAGTCAATGCTGGTAAAATTGTAGTAAGTCCATCTAATTTGCCTAAAAAGTAGGTTTGCTTTATTGATTAAACTTTGAAGTTCAGCATCTATGTTTAATTTCAAATGTTTTAAATCATGTTGAACAAAACATTCATAACCACTTTGTATTTTCTTTAAAATGCCTGCTCTGTGAGTTTCTAACTTCATAATTTCACCTTTTAAGTAAAATTTTCAATTGTTTTTTTTACTTAAAATATACTTTCTTCTGAATATAATTTGTAAAATCGAAAATGCGCATGTTTTCCTTGTGATTTTTGATGTTAAATGCACTGCTTAAAATGAATGATAAAAATGCCTTGTCTGATTGGTTTGTTTGTTCCACGTTTGCTAAATATAAAAAGTACACCATTTCTTATGTTTGGAAATGGTGTACATTAAAAATGAGAAATCTTAAAGGTTTTTATTGACAAAATTTAAACAAAAATAAGTTTCTGTAAAAAGTAAAGAATTTTTTTAAAAGTTGATTGCTTGCTAAATTGGATGTTTTGGTAGTTTAAAAATTTATATCTTTTAAAGTAAGAAATTGCGGGATATTTAATTTGTTTATCTTCAAAATTCCCATCAAGTGTAAAAACAGATGAACCAGAACCGGTAGTCTGTAGTTTAAAGCATGCTTTTTTAAGTGAAAGATATATAGCCTGTTCTTCTGGATTGGTCAGTTCATAAATCTCATCAAAGTCATTTTGAACACCGACCCAAAACTCATCAGTTTTACCTTTATTAAATAATTTAATTAGTTCTTTTACTTTTTCTGTGTCAATTTCAGAAGGTTTTACTTTTTGATACATGCGAGCGGTTTCAAAAGGTTGACTAAAGATTTTTAAATGCACATACTTAAAAGGGCATTTACCAAGATACTCAACAGTTGAACCAGTTTTTAGCATCACACCAGGCAGTGGCTTTAAAAAGTAAACGCAGTCTTGTCCGTATTTTTCAATAAAGTCTGCTTTTTGCATCAGAGTTAAATCTAACTTATATAAAGAAGACAAGCAATTCAAAAGAGTAGCAAGCACAGTGCTATGACCGCCTAGCCCAGCTCCTAGCGGAATATTTTTTTGAATTCTTACATCAACTTTTTTACTAAGTTGAAACTCAGTTTGAAAGTCAGCTAAAAACTGACTTAGTTTATCTACCTTAAACCAAGGAGTCTTAGAAATTATTTTATTTGTAGGTTTGCTTGTTAATTTAACCCAAATTTCGTCATGTAAAGAAATTGGTGCAACGATAGAAACGATTTCATGCAAACCGTTTTCCATTACTTCACCTACTCTTAAATCAAGATTGATTTTCGCATAAGCCTTTACTTTCATTTTTCCTCCTTAATTTGGTTTAATCTTAAAAACAAGTTTTGAAACTCAATTGCGGTCAGTTTTTCTGCTCTGATGTTTTGATTGATTTCAAGGTCTTTAAAAACATTTAAAATATCTTGTTTTTCAATTTTAGTTTTAAGCAAATTATTAAACAGAGTTTTTCGTTTAGAAAAGAAACAAGTTTTTAAGAACTTAAAGTACTCGTGTTTTTGGCTTTCTGAAATCAACGCTTGTTTT
>CAUUIC010000010.1:0-7725 GCA_963545125.1 uncultured Acholeplasmataceae bacterium | reverse complement strand
TATCTGGCTGTGTTTGTGCACTTAACGGTGAAGTTATTGAAATGAACGAAAAAGTTTTTCTGTTTGCCGACGACACCCTTTATTTAGACGGCACAATTGATAAATTTTTAAAAGAAGTAATTAAAGATTAAAAAGAAGGAAAATAAAACAAAAATATGGATTTTAAAGATACCCTACTTTTGCCCAAAACTGAGTTTCCGATGCGTGGAAACTTAGGTGAAAAAGAACCCTTAATTCAAGCACCCTGGGCTAACGATTTACTTTTTTTAAAAAGAAATCAAATCAATAAAGAAAAATCAGGAAATGAGTTTTGTTTCCACGACGGCCCGCCTTACGCAAACAACCCAATCCACATGGGTCACGCTTTGAACAAAATCTTAAAGGACTTTATTGTCAGATTTCGCCAATTAAACGGCGATGTTGTGAACTTCACACCGGGTTGGGATATGCATGGACTGCCTATTGAAAATGCCGTTATTAAACTTGGCGTTAACCGCAAAGGCGACCCTGTTAAGTTTAGAGAAGAGTGTGCTAAGTTTGCAGAAATTCAATTAGATCGTCAGCGTAGTCAGTTTCAAAGACTAGGCTGCATTGGTAATTTTGAAAAACCATACCGCACACTTGAGTCTAGTTTTGAAGCCAGAGAAATTGAGGCTTTTGCTAAAATGGTAGAAAAGGGCTTAATTTACCGCGGGTTTAAACCGGTTTACTGGTCTTGGTCGTCAGAGTCTGCGCTGGCTGAAGCCGAAGTTGAATATCACGATATTGAATCTCCTTCTATTTTTGTTGAGTTTAAGGTCAAGAAAACCAAAGGAATTCGCGAACTTAAAAACGCAAGTCTCTTAATTTGGACAACTACTCCTTGGACTTTGCCAGCTAACTTGGCAATTTGTGTATCTCCTTTCTTAATTTACTCAATTGTAGAAACTAACCGAGGTAAGTTAGTTGTAGCATCAGATTTACTAAATACCCTTCAAACCAAGTTAAACTTAGGTAAAGTTAAAGTAATTTCTGAAATCAAAGGAACTGACCTTGAAAAAGTTACCTACACACATGTACTTACCAAAAAAGAACACATGGTAATACTTGGCGACCACGTTTCTGCAGAAGATGGAACCGGACTTGTCCACACCGCACCTGGCCACGGAGAAGATGACTTTAAAGTTGGACAAAAATACGGCCTACCTGCTTTTTCTCCAATTGACAGCCACGGTGTTTTAACCAAAGACGCCGGAGACTTTGGCGGGCTGTTTTTTGAAGATGCCAATACTGCGATTATTAAATACTTAAAAGAAATTGGAGCCTTACTTGCTGAGTTTAAAATTACACACTCCTATCCTCACGACTGGCGCACCAAAAAACCCATAATTTTTAGAGCAACCCCGCAGTGGTTTTTGTCAATTGAACCACTTAAAAAAGACTTATTTAAAGCAATAGACTCAGTAGTCTGGACACCTGAGTGGGGCAAAATTAGAATGAATAACATGATAGCACAACGCAAAGACTGGTGTATTTCGCGCCAACGCCTTTGGGGTGTGCCAATTCCGGTATTCTACGCAGAAGACGGAACTCCAATTCTGGACACCAAAGTAATTGCCCACATCAAGGCGCTTTTTGAAAAACATGGCTCTAACATCTGGTTTAAACTGTCAGCCGAAGAACTGCTTCCAAAAGGTTTTACTCATCCTAAATCGCCAAATGGTAAATTCAGAAAAGAAACCGATATTATGGATGTTTGGTTTGACTCAGGAACTTCTTTTTTAAGTCTAGACGGACGTATTTCTGAACTGTATTTGGAAGGTTCTGATCAATACAGAGGGTGGTTTAACTCAAGTTTGATAAACTCAGTAGCGCTTAACAAAACTGCTCCTTACAAACAAATACTTTCTCATGGCTTTGTTCTAGACGAAAAAGGTTTTAAGATGTCAAAGTCTGCTGGCAACGGAGTTGACCCCAATACTGTTGCAAAAACCTTGGGTGCCGACGTACTTCGCATCTGGGCAGCCTCTGTTGACTACTCACAAGACGTCAGAGTTTCTGAAAACCTACTGAAAATAGCTGCCGAAACTTACCGCAAAATCAGAAACACCATTCGCTATCTACTTTCTAACTTAAGTGACTTTGACAAAGCTAACTACTACGCATTTTCTATGCGCAGCAACTTATCTAAAATTTACACAATTAAGTTAAATGAGTTAGTCAAAGAAGTTAAAACTCAGTTTGAAAACTATAACTTTGCCAAAGCCTTGCAAGCGATCACGCTGTTTATCACCAATGACCTTTCTGCTTTTTACTTAGATGTAACTAAAGATACACTTTACATTGAACCAAAGCATTCATATAGCCGCGAAGAAGTTCAGTCTACTTATCTAGATATCTTAACTAAACTGCTTGTCATGCTAAACCCAATAATTCCACACACCACCCAAGAAGCCTGGCAAACTTTCACCGGAGACCCTAACTCACAAATTTATCTAGAGAAGTTCTACCCGCGCGTGGGTAATTTCTCTGAATTTGCTGAACTGCTTGCAGATTTCGCTCAGTTTACCGAAGTCAGACAAGCGGTGCTTAAAACTCTGGAAGAGATGCGCGCAAGCGCAGAGATTGGCAAATCTCTACAGGCTGTTTTGACCTTAACTTTAACAGATAAGCAACTAACTGCTTTTAAAAATCTGAACTTTGACTTACTAACTGTCTTGCAAGTTGCCAAAGTTAATTTAAACTTCGGAAAAGAGTTTAAAGTTAGTGCTACTGTTTCTAATGACAAGTCTTGTCTACGTTGTTGGAATGTGCGACCTAATTTAAGTGCTGCAGGACTGTGCCAACGTTGTCAAGAAATTATTGCCAAGGAGTATCCAAATGCTTAATGTACTTTTAGTTATGTCTAGCCAAGAAAGACAAACCCAAGACTTTATCGCCGCCACCCTTTCTCACTTTGCAGTAGTCTGGGCGCTCGTGCTTCCAGAAAGCCCTATGGGAGGTTGCCTTAAAAACCCGGGATACGTGAAATTAAGTAGAGTTTGTCCGACTCTTTCTTCAGCCAGAGACACATATCTTTTTGAAAGTAAACCAGTTGCTATTTTGGAACTGGCTAAAAAAACTTTTGGAGTAAAGTTTGACATTTGCGTGTTTGCTGGCAACAAAAACTTAGTGCTGGGCGCAGACCTTGCGACTAACTTTGTTTTTCCGTTTGCTTTCAATGCTGCGGTTTCAGGAGTTCCAACTTGCTTAATTTCAAGCCGCGAAACTTGTTCAGATAACTTTAAACTAAATTTCAAAACTTGGCTAAATGAGTATTTTTTAAAAAAACTATACTCAAAATATCCGCTATTAAACGTCAACATTCCTACTGCTTTGGCTAAAAGCACCTGCATCACTGAACTTGCTGACTTTAAGACTACTTATCAGTTTTTAAAAGAAGAAGCCACAGACTCTGCTTTGGTTTTCAAAACCATGCTTTCAGTAGACGCCAACTGATCTTATAGCAGTAGAAAAGGGTTTAATTTCGGTAACCCCAATTTTAACTAATTTCACTGATTTTGCTAAAATTTAGCCAAAAAACCAAAAATTTAGTATAATTTTTAAGTAGAATTAAGGAATATTTGTGAAAGATTTTAACATTCATTTTTTTAAAAAAAGCGATCAACGACCGGCTATCAACGCAAACCTGCATGCCTATCTTTTGGCAGTTGGCGCCTACTCAGTTGAAAACGAAAAAGACGCTGTAAAGTACGTACTTAGGCACCCTGATTTGCAATTTAAGGCCGCTTTTTACATCACTCGCTCATCTAGTGTCCCTGAACTTTGGAAACTAAACCCAGAGTACTACGACATTAACTTCCGCCTGTCTTTTCCGTTTGTCTCGCCAACTTACTTTGTTGAACTTATCTTAAATAGAGTTAAGCATTTATGCGAAACTTTTGGGCTAGTTGTTTACTCTGAGTTTTTTAAAGACATCTTGCCGTTTGACCAAAGCCAGGTTCTTGAAATTTTTAAATACATCAAAGGACAATATAAGGTCAGACATCCAGAGGAGTTAATTAGTTACCTGCAAGTATCGCCGCGCACGGCCACACTTGCTTTAACTTACCTTGAAGAGTACCGCGCACTTTCTCAACATTTTAGTGAAACCGGCGTGTTTGTACCTAGATATAAACTACTTAAAGACAGCAAAAACAACGCATATTTTGCCGTTGTTTGGCCAGAGAAAACCGGACTTTTAGTGCCACCTGTTTTAGACCTAGTTTATCTTGAGCAAGGTGAACATTATCGAGTTTTAGACTTTAAGCAAATTAAGGAAATTGCCGATGCTTACCTTGAGCCAGTGCCTGGGTTTTTAAAGGAAAGCAAAATTATACCTTTAAAACGCGCGAAAAAAGTCCAGAAACTTATTTTAAAACATAGGCTACCAGATGTAGAAAAACAGTTTACTGAGTGTAGACTGCATAATTTAGTTGATTAGGAGGAAATAATTATGGAACTAAATAAATACATAGACCACACAAAATTAGGTGCATACTGCACAGAAGAAAGTATCGTACAACTTTGCAAGGAAGCAAAAGAATATAAATTCAAATCAGTTTGCATCAACCCTTGCTTCATTCCACTTGCAAAACAAGAACTAGAAGGCTCAGATGTGCTAGTGTGCACAGTAATCGGCTTCCCACACGGAGCAACAACTACTGAAACTAAAGTTTTTGAAACTAAAGACGCAATTAAAAAAGGTGCTGATGAAATTGACATGGTAATCAACGTGTCTGACTTAAAAAATGGACACAAAGACCGTGTGCTTAAAGAAATTAAGAAAATCAAAAAAGCCTGTGGTGAGCGCGTGCTTAAAGTTATTATTGAAACTGCTCTACTTACCAAAGAAGAAATTAAACTAGCCTCTAAGTTAGTTGTGCGCGCAAAGGCTAATTTTGTTAAAACCTCAACTGGTTTTGCTGAATACGGCGCTCGTTTTGAAGATGTGGCTTTGATGGTGAAAACTGTTAAAGGTGCGGCTGAAGTTAAAGCATCTGGCGGCGTTAAAAATAAACTAGATGCTGAAAAAATGATTGAACTTGGAGCAACTAGAATTGGAACTTCAAAAGGTCTTTTAATCGTTAAAGGAGAAGAAGGTGATTCCAACTCCGCATATTAGTCTTAAAGACAAAAGCCAAATTGCGCCGATTGTCTTGATGCCGGGAGATCCGCTCCGCGCTAAATATATCGCCGAAACTTATCTAACTGATGTTGTGCAAATCAACTCAGTTCGCAACATGTTCGGTTTTACTGGAACTTACAAAGGCAAAAAAGTCACAGTTTTTGGCTCTGGTATGGGCCAACCTTCAATTGGGATTTATTCATACGAACTATTTGCTTTCTATGGTGTTGAAAAGATTATTAGAATTGGCTCTGCTGGCTCTTACCACGCTGACCTGCCAGTTTACTCAGTAGTGCTTGCAGACGCAGCCTACTCAGAGACTACCTATGGTCTGGCTTTAATGAACTACCAGTCTAATATTGCTACAGCTACTGCTTCGCTAAACGCTAAAATCAAACAAGCCGCAGACAGCATCGGAGTTGACTTAAAAGTTGGCTTAATTCATTCATCTGACGTGTTTTACGCAGACAACCCAGTTTACGAAGAAAAACGCCAAAAGGCAAATCCGCTTTGCGTGGAAATGGAGTCATTTGCTTTATTTTTAAATGCCCAAAAACTAGGCAAACAAGCCGCTTGCCTTTTAACTATTTCTGACAACTTAGTGACAAAAGAAGTCACAACTGCAGAAGAGCGCCAAACTTCTTTTAATAAAATGATGGAAGTTGCGCTTGAAACCGCTTTACTTTAGTCTAATAATTTTAAAAAGAACAATAATTCAAAAGAGGTAAGAAAATGCCTGCAGATATTTTAAATCCAGTAATATACAGATCTGATTTCTTAAAAGAACATGTCAGTGGCACCGAGACTTATTTAAATGAGTTACTTGAGCAAACTGGCACTTCTTTGAAAGAAAACCAAGCGGATTGCCAAGAAATCAGTGCACTTGACAAGGTGCTTTTAAAAACTAAACGTAAGTTTAGTTTATTTAAAGCAGGCATGGGCATTTTACTTACCCTTTTAGTAATCTTAATGCTTATCTCAATCGGTGGTGCATATTATGTTTTCAAGGAACCCGGTATTTCACTTAACCCTGCTGCCATTTACTCAATTTTTGCAAGTTGTATACTAGTCGCAGTTGGGTTTCTCGTTTTAATCGTATTAACTTCTGTCTTTCTTTCTAAGAAAAATAAGAAGTTTAGAGCAACAATTTCTAATTTTGAAGAAGTAATTGACACCAAAATCCAGGAGGCTTTTGTCAAATTGCATGATTTTTATTGTGCATTTAACTACAGTCAGGTATACAGTCAAATACAGGCGCAAATTCCGGAAATTGAGTTTTTAAAGTCAGCAGATAATAACTTTGTTAAATATATTGAAAAGAATTTTGACCCAGTATACGCACCTTCTTCAACTTCAATGTTGGTTAACTACAAAGCCGGTTATTTTTATAAAAACCCGTTTATTGTGGGAATGTATAAAGAAATGAATATGGTGCCGCACACTTACACCGGTAGTTTAGCAATCAGCTACTACACAGGTTTTGGTGAACACAGACGCCTGGTTTCAGAAACACTGCACGCAACATTAGTTAAACCAAAACCAGAATATAAGTACATCGCTGTAAACTCACTATATGCCAATGCAGTGCCTGAACTTGAGTTTGAAAAGGCACCGGTTCTTGATTACAATCCTGCTAAACATGACAAATACATCAAACAAGCTGAAAAAATGCTTGCTCAAATTGAAAAAAAGAACGCAGACTTCACACCAATGTCAAACACTGAGTTTGAAGCGCTTTTCCCTGTTACTAAACGTTCATCTGAACAAAAATATCGTGCTTTTTTTGGCCAAGTTGCCCAACAAAACTTAATAAACTTCGCTAAAACTTTAACAAGCGGCCGCAACTACACTTACTCTAAATCTCACAACACCAACGAAGTTGCACTGCGCGAACTGAGTGAAAGTTTTGACTTAAATCCGCTGGACTTTGTTGACTACGATTTAACTGCTTTTTTAAGTAAATACCAAGAATACGCAAAAGTTTTAAGTGCTTCTCTATATGACAGTTTTATTCCTTATCTTTCAAATCCAGTATTGCTTGAAGGAAATATTTCAAAACAACCAGAATATACAAAAACCCCATCTATCTTAGAACATCTTGCCTTACTTACTAAATTTAAGAATATAGAACTTCTGCCAAACGAGGCCGGAATCGATGAATACATTTTAGAACCACTTCCTGAATACGAAAACGTTTGCAAAGTGCATTCTTTTAAAGCAGTTCCGAGAGTTGACTATGTTGTTGTAAACGCTGGAGACGGTCCGCACCAAGTTCCTGTTAATTGGACTGAGTATATTCCTGTTTTTAAAGAACTTAGATACAAAGTTCAACAAAACCAAGCAGATGCTAATTATTTTGAAAATAACTTCTTTGACCAAAATAATCATGTGTACACCGAAGAAAATACAGTTTCAATTGTCAAATAAGGCTATTTTGAGATATAATAATTAAGGTACAGATTTTTAAGTTTTAACTTAAAAAACGCACATAAGGAGATAATTATGGCAAATTTATTAGACGAAGTTAACGGACCTGTTATGGAAAGTGGCCAAGATATTAACGTTATTGTCAAAAGAAT
>CAUUIC010000009.1:0-7814 GCA_963545125.1 uncultured Acholeplasmataceae bacterium | reverse complement strand
GGTATATTTGTAGTAATATAATTATTACAATAAATTTACATTTTAAAATTAGAAAATCCAGTAGAAGAGCGATTCTACTGGATTTTTATTTTAAGATATTAGGTAAAATATGCTACCTATTTAGTTTGTTTATATCTTGGGATTAAAGACATTTTAATCCAATATTGTAGTATTTGGATAATTTTAGTATTTTGAGTGAAATTGTTCACTATCACTGAACAATTTTAGTATTTGCAAAATCCGATGGTCTAAATGAAAAAAGTATCTTAGTTATGTAGCTTTTGTGTTTTTTCTGGCTTGTTTAGTAATTCTTACAGTATACATTACGGCTCCTTATGTGAAACATTTGATTACTTTTTGTTTCACATAAATTACATACTAAAGACTTAGCGTACTAAAATAAAACCCCGTAAAACGGGGTTTAAATACATTTGGTGACCGCTACGGGATTCGAACCCGTGGATGTATGCGTGAGGGGCATATGAGTTAACCGTTTCTCCAAGCGGCCATTAAAAGCAGGTTTTTACCTGCTTTTAATTATATCAAAAACCTGAGAAATTCTTTGTTTGATTCTGGCAGGTCCCATGATTTTTTGAATTAAATAGAAGTTAGGAGTAGATTTTTTTAAGGCTAAAGCGACTCTTAAAACTTCGGCAACATCTGCAATCATTCCAATGTAGTTTTCAGGGTTTGCTTTATATTCTTTTTTGTTAGCAGCGTATTTTAGTTTGAAAAATAGTGCTTTAAATGCCTCAAACCACTCAGTTTCAGATGCAAGGTTAACAATATCTACGTTAGCCTCATATTGTTTTAAAATTTCTAAAACTTTAGCGTCGGGAAGTTTCTCTGAAAACACTAAGTCTTTAGTTAAGTTAGTAGAATAAACAGAGTCATCCATAAATCCAATTAAAGGCATAATTTCTGAAAAACTTGCGTAGTCTTTACGTGGTTTTTCTGATTCCCTTTCAATTGAAATAATTTGTCTATAGTATTCAGGGTCTTTATAAATAAAGTCGTAAAGTTCTTTAGAGTATACTTTAGCCCAAGCCAATGATTCTTTGTAAAACTGCTTAGTTGAAAGATTTCCAAGGTATTCTTTTGCAAAGTATTTGACTTTTTCAATGTCAAAAAGTGCTCCGTCTAAACTGATTTTTTCAAATGATAAGTTGAAATCAAAAATAGTTTTATCTGGGTTTTGAATTCGCCACTCTTCAAAATTAGAGTTAGCTATTGTTAGCAAATATTCAAGAAAAGCAAGTGGTGGGTATCCTCGTTCAAGAAAGTAAGAAACTGCGGCCTCTGGGTCTTTTCGTTTAGAAAGTTTACGACGTTGGCCACATTCATCTACTTTCATAATCACAGGTAAATGCGCGTAGTCTGGACGGCCAAAACCAAGAGTATCAAAAAGTTGCAAGTGAATAGGTAGACTGCTTAGCCACTCTTCACCTCTGGTAATTGTAGTTGTGTGCATAAAGTGGTCATCTACTAAATGCGCAAAATGGTAAGTTGGTAGACCATCGTTTTTCATGATACTGATATCTTGGATGTTTTCAGGAATTTCTAAGTCGCCACGAATTAAATCACAAACCTTAACTTTTTTATTTGCATCGCCAGGCGATTTAAAACGAATAACAAAGTCAGCACCTGCTTTGATTTTGAAAATAGCTTCATTGTCTGTAAGAAAACGGTCTCTCGCAAACTCACCGTAATAACCGGGGTTTTGTTTGTTTTTCTCTTGGACTTTTCTTAACTCGTTTAACTCGCTTTGTGTCATAAAGCAAGGATAGGCTAAGTCTTTTTTAATCATTTCAGCAATTACTGAATCGTAAATTATTTTTCGCTTTGACTGAATATAAGGTGCGTATTCACCTGACTTTAAAAAAGATTCATCTGGTTCAATGCCAAAGTCTTTAAGTTCTTCTAAAACTTGTTCACCAGTTCCAGCAATTTCTCTTTTGGTGTCAGTGTCTTCTAGTCTAACGTAAAAAACACCATCAGTTTGCTTAGCAAAACGCCAAGAAATTAGCGATGCAAATAAACTACCTGTGTGCAAAAATCCAGTTGGAGATGGAGCGAAGCGAGTAACCAATGCTGCTGGTTTTAAGTTTCTTTTGGGAAACATTTTTTCAAGCTCAGCAATTGTGTACAATTTCTCGTCTTTAAATATTAACTTAACTAATTCTAATTTTTCCTGCATATTAAGTCTCCTTGCTAATTTATCAATATATTAAAAAAGAGGTATAAACCTCTTTTTTAAACTAAATTAACTTATCTAGATGCGCGTCTTGCTTTTTGACGGTTTGCACGTATGCGTTCTTTGCGTTCTTCAGATGGTTTAACGTAAAATTCTTTTTTTCTAGCATCAGCGATAATTCCTGCTTTGGCAACATCGCGTTTAAAGCGACGTAGTGCGTCTTCAAGAGTTTCTTTTTCTCTAACAACTATTTTAGCCAACTAAATCACCTCATTTCTACTAAAAATACTTAATAAGTATAACACAATAGTAAAAACAAGACAATTGTTTTAATCAGTTATTTTAAAGAGTTAATTGCTGCTTTACGGTCTGTTTGATTAAAAATATAACTGCCTGCTACCACAATATCGGCTCCTGCTTCTTTGATTTTTTCAATGTTTGAAGAATCAACTCCGCCATCTACTTCAATTTCAAAGTTAAGTCTGTGCTTTTCGCGATATATTTTTAGTTCCTTAATTTTGTCAAGCGCACTCTCTATAAACTTCTGTCCACCAAAACCAGGTTCAACAGACATCACAAGCACTAAGTCAATTTCTTTGAGAAGCGCGTGAATTTCTTTAACTTCGGTTTTAGGTTTGATTGATACTCCTACTTTTTTACCGGTATCTTTGATTTTAGCAATAGTTTTAGAAACATCGCTTTTAGCCTCAAAGTGAAAAGTAATGTTATAGGTATTGCTTAAATTAAACTTATCAATCCAAAAGTCAGGCCAATCAACCATTAGGTGAATGTCAAGTGGAACAGTGGTTGAGCCGTTTGTAAGTTTAGTGATGTAAGGTCCAAAGGAAATGTTTGGCACAAAGTTTCCGTCCATTATATCAATATGAAAACGGTCTGCGGTTTCAATTGATTTAAGTTCTTGTTTTAAATTCAAAAAATTGGCAGTTAAAATTGATGGGGCAACTTTCATTTTTATTTTAATCTCCTTTGTTTAATTTGAGCGTATATTTTTTGATAGTTTAGATAACGGACACCAATAACTTTAGTTTCGTAAAGTTCAACTACCTTGCAGTCTTTTGCCTGAATGTTTAAATGCAAGCATTTATTTTTAAACTTGCAATCTTGACTAAATAAATTAAAATCAGGGTAGTATTTTTTTAACTCAGTTTCTAAAATTATTCCTGAGTTAAGTAAAGAAAATCCAGGAGTGTCGCCAATGTATCCTTGCATATAACTAAAAAGTTCTGAGTTGCGAGTTGTGTGCTTACCGCGACCAAGTGCTTTTGAAGTTTCACCAGTTTTTTGATTGATTTCAGGAATTAAGTTATTTAAAAACGAAGACTTTCCTACTCCAGTTTGACCAGTTAGTATAGTGACTTTGTTCTTAAATATTTCAAGGTTGTTAAAACTAAAGTTGTTGTTATCAACCGTGAAAACTTTTAAGCTAAGATACTTTTCATAATACTGAAGGTTAGTTAATGCTTTTTTAGTTTTTGCGTTATCTAAATCAATTTTGGTTAAAATCAAAATTGGTTGAATCTGTTTTTTTATGCAAATTAACAAAAAATTATCTAGAAGCATAAAAGAAAACTCAGGGTCAGTGACTGAAAACACTAAGATAAGTTGGTCAATATTTGCACAGTCTGGTCTGACAAATTCATTTTTTCGCGGTTTGATTTTTTCAATTATATATTGACCTTGGAAATCTTTGAGTTCAACAATATCACCGATTTTTGGAGTTTGTTTTAAAAACTGAATTTCTTTCTTATCAGATAAATTTAAGAAATTTGTTTTAACAGAGTTGGTTTTTACAAATCTGTTTTTACCAGCAACGATAGCATCAACAATTTTGTTTTCTTGGTTTAACAAGGCGACTTTATAAAATGTCGTATCTTTACGAATTACAAGCGCATCCATTTTTATGCTCGTGTTTTTTCAAGACTTCTGACCTTAACTGCCCACAGGCAGCGTTAATGTCATGGCCTTGTTCTTTTCTTAAAATTGCATCCATATCTGCATTTTTAAGAACATTAAAGAATGCCTTTTGGCGTTCTGGAGTTGAGCGTTTATATATAACTTCTTTAACTTCGTTGTAAGGGATTAAGTTAATGTAGACATTTCTAGGTTTAAATAATTTAACTAGTTCTTTAGCGCACTCTACAGTGTCTGTTAATTCATTGATTAAAATATACTCAATTGTAACGCGACGATTGGTTCTTGCTAAGTAGTAGTCTAAAGCATCTATTAGTTTATCTATTGAAAAAATTGTGTTGATTTTCATAATCTGACTTCTAAGGGCGTCAAACGGAGCGTGGAAAGAAAGGGCTAGGTTAACTTGAAGATTACGATCGGCAAATGCTTTAATTTTAGGGACTAAACCGGAAGTAGAGACAGTTATTCTACGTTGGCCAATATTTAAACCTTTTGGATAGTTTAAGATATCAATGAAAGTCATAACGTTTGTAAAATTATCAAAAGGTTCACCAATTCCCATAATTACGACAGAATTTATTTTGCACTGTTTAATTTCTTGAGTTTTCATAACTTGGCCAACAATCTCAGCAGTGGTTAAATCACGTTTTTTCTTAAGTATTCCGCTTGCACAAAAACTGCAACCGATTGAGCAACCAACTTGTGTTGTTACACATAGTGAAAGTCCGTAGTCATGGTGCATCAAAACACACTCAATTAAAGCACCATCTGCAAGGGCGTATAGAAACTTTTCAGTGCCATCTTTGGATTTGTTTTGAATTACTAAAGTTGGCAAAGTTATTTCAAAGTTCTCTTCTAAAAAAGCAATGAAGTCTTTTGAAAGATTTCTCATCTCTTGAAAAGACTTTTTTTCTTTTGCGTACAGCCAGTTGAAAATTTGCTCTGCTTTAAATTTTTTATATCCTCTTTCTACCAGATAATCTGTTAACTGGGCGAAATTATAAGAATAAATTTGTTCTTTCAACGTAGAGTTACCTTCAGCTCAAAAGCCAGGCGGTTTAAAATTGACTTAATAGTTTTTTCAATATCTTGCATCTCAATTTGTTTTTCGGTATTTTCAAACACTAAGTGAAAAGCATAAGAAACAAAGCCAAGAGTTTCAGGATTTTTAAAAATATCAAATAAAATAATTTCTTTTAAGGTTTTACGTGCAGTTTGTTTAATTAACGAAACTATTTTTTGATAAGAAGTATCAACACTTGCAACTAGTGCCAAGTCTCTTTCGACTCTAGGAAAGGCAGAAATGCGTTCGTATTTTGGAGTTTCTTTAGTAAGTTTAAGGAATTCTAAGTTTAAATTAAACACAATGGTTTTATTTTTATTGAACTCAATTTCACCTATATAGCCAATTGTTTTATCTTGATACAAAATATTTGCCTGTCTGTAAGGATGCAAGAAATCATAACTTGAAACTGCGTAACTAGGCGAAATACCAAAATTATAAAGCAGTTTATTTAAGAAAGACTTAACTAAATAAAAGTCAACTTTTTTACTTTCTTCTATTAAATTTGAATAGGCAAAAGTACTACTAATGATTGCTGCACAGTGTAGTTCTTCTTTAAAACCATTAAAAATTTTGCCAACTTCAAAGATATTAAAATTTTCAATTTTGCGATTTAAATTATATTGAAAACTTTTTTTAAGTCCTGAAAGCAAGTTGGTGCGCATTACTAAATGGTTTTCAGTAATTGGGTTTCTAACTTTAACTTTTTCGGAAACTAAAGAAAATTCTGAGTCTTCTTTTTCAGAAAGTAGAGTGTAGTTAATGTTTTCCAGAAAACCAAGTGGGACTAACTCTTGTCTGATTTTTTCAGCAACTTTGAAGTTAATGTGTTGTTTTGCCACACCTAGCTGCATAAGCGGTTTTGGTTTAATTGAGTTAAGTCCGCTAACTCTAATTACATTATCAATTGCGTCTAGCTCTGTTTCTTTTTCAAAAATGTGTGGTCTTTGAGAAAGAGTGCATAAATATTCGCTAAGAGTCTTATTAGGCGAATATCCAAGTTTTGAAAGAGTTCCAATAACAGCTTTTTCTTTGTATGAATGCCCGCTGATTTTATTTAATTTTTTAAAGTTAAATTTAAAAGTGTGTTTAGGTAATTTAGTAATACCTGAGTATACTTGGTTGGAAATTTTGGCATCAGCATATTTTTTAAGCAGGTCAATTAAAAGCAAATATCCTTTTTGAAATAATTCAAATGATACACCTTTTGAAAAACGATCTGATGCTTCTGTTTTTAAACTTAGACGCTTTTGAGTTTCAAAAATAGCAGTGTTTAAAAAAATCGCATTTTCAATAATTATGTCAGTTGTATGCTCGGTGATTTTACTGTCTTCAGAACCGATAATTCCAGCAAGTGCGATAGTTTTAATGCTGTCTTTAATAACTAAGTCTCCGTCATTTAGTTCGTATGTGTTTCCATCAAGTGCTTTAAAAGTTTCAGGTTCTGCAAGTGCTTGAACTGAAACTTTATTTCCAGCAACACACTTAGCATCAAAAATATGGTTAGGAGTACCAAGTAGATACATCACATAATTTGAGATATCTACAATATTATTTTTAGGTTCGATTCCTTGTTTAATTAACTCTGCTTGAATAAACCAAGGAGATGGTTTGACTGATACTTTAGCCTGAGTAAGTGCGTAGGTAGACGCTAAAGTATTGTCTACCTTGATTTCATATTGGTTTTTAAAATCTGGTTTTATGCTTTGAGGTGTTTCAAAAATAAAGTTATTTCCGGTAACTGCTGAAAGGTCTTTAGCAAATCCATAGTAAGAAAGCAGGTCTCCTCTGTCCGGAGTCAGCTCTAAGTTATAAACATTATCTGCAAACATTAAAACGTTAGCTGCACACTCTCCCGGTTTAACAGTACTTGAAAACACATAAATTCCGTCTTTGAATTCACTTGGAATGTTTTTTAGACCAAGTTCGCTAAGAGAACAAATCATACCATTTGATTGAACGCCACGAACTTTTGTTGCCTTGATTTGAAAATCGCCAGGAAGTGTTGTACCTACTTTGGCAACTATGACATTTTGTCCTTTGGCAATATTTTTAGCACCACATACTATATCTAGCACTTCAGTTCCAACATCAACTGTGGTAATGTGTAGATGATCAGAATCAGGATGGTCTTCACATGTTAAAACATGCCCACATACCAAAGTAGGTTGAGCAAGTGAAGCGATTACTTGTTCTGACTCACAAATATAGCTGTTAATTATTTTGGCAAGGTCTTGGTTTTTATTAAGTTCAATGAATTTACTTAGTGTGTGTTCAGATATTTTCATATGCTTTTACCTATACGCTAAAACTGGCGTAAAAAACGCACATCATTTTGATAAAACTCGCGAATTTCATCGATTTCGTATTTAATCATCGCCAAACGTTCAATACCAAAACCAAATGCAAAACCTTGCACTTTTTCAGGGTCATATCCTGCCATTTTTAAAACATTGGGGTGAACCATACCAGCACCTGCAACCTCAATAAAGCCAACTGTGCCATTTTTAAAATGGTGAAGCACATCTATTTCTACAGAAGGTTTGGTAAAAGGGAAATAAGAAGGACGAATTCTTAGTTCAACTTCTCTTTCAAAAACAAATGCTAAGAAATCTTTTAAAGTTT
>CAUUIC010000008.1:0-7962 GCA_963545125.1 uncultured Acholeplasmataceae bacterium | reverse complement strand
GTGCTCGGTATCCTAAAATTTTTTTCAGTAAACTAGATTTGCCGTTGTTGGGAGCTCCAACAATACACACCGAACCTGCTTTAAATTCGGTCATTTTCTAAGTCAAAAGAAAACGGCAGAAGTTCAGAAACTGTAGTTTCTTTGATGTCTTTTTTGGTGTTTGTCAAAACCACTTTCATGTCTTTTGGACAAAGTTCAGCAATTACTTGTCTGCAGGCTCCACAAGGAGAAATTGGTGTGTTTGTTTTTGCGGCTACATAAAGAGTTTTGAAGTCTGCTTTGCCAAAACCTTGGGACATTGCGGAAAACAGAGCAGTTCTTTCTGCACAATTACACATTGAATACGCACCGTTTTCAATGTTAAATCCTAAAATAAACTTACCGTTTTTAAGTTCCAGGGCTGCACCTACTTGAAAATTTGAGTAAGGGCAATATGCCATTTTCATAGCGTCTAAGGCTTTATTGATGCCAGTCATATTTCTTCCTTTCCATTCCAATAAACTTTAGGATTTTTTCAGTTAAATCCATCATGACCTTCTCTTCTTCTTTGGTTTCGTGGTCATAGCCTTTAACATGCAAATAGCCATGTACTGCCAGAAAACAAAGTTCGCGTTCATAGGAATGTTCAAATTCTTTTGCCTGTTCAAGGGCTTTGTCAAGCGAAATAAAGATGTCGCCACAACTCTGTTCGTCAACTTCGTCTGGAAAAGAAATGACGTCAGTTGGTCTGTCTATATTTCTGTATTGTTTGTTTAGGTTATGCAAATACGCGTTGTCTGTCAATATTATTTGCAGGGTTTTTGTGTCGTCTATCGTTTTAAATAAATACGTAAGTAGTTTAACCTCTGCTTTAATTTCGCGAGTACCTAACTCAGAAAAGATATTAACGCGCATTTTTTTCGTAGCGGTCAACTATTTTCATGACCAGCGGGTGTCTAACTACGTCCATTGGTTCAAACTCAATGAAGCGGATATCTGAAATATCGCTAAGTAGTTGTTTGGCCTGAACTAACCCAGACTGAACTTTTGTAGGTAAATCAATTTGCGAAATATCGCCAGTAATTGCCATTTTGGAGTTAAAACCTAGTCTGGTTAAAAACATTTTCATCTGAGAACAAGTGGTATTTTGTGCCTCGTCTAAAATAACAACAGCATCTTCCAAGGTGCGGCCACGCATATAGGCAAGTGGTGCGATTTCAATCAAGCCTTTTTCAATGTAAGAAATGGTTTTTTCGCGACCCAAGATATCGTAAAGAATGTCGTAAATTGGGGTTAGATAAGGGTCAATTTTTTCCTTTAAGTCACCTGGTAAAAACCCTAGATTTTCACCGGCTTCAACAACTGGGCGAGTAATAATAATTTTTTTAACGTTTTCGGCTTTAAGTTCGTTTAAAGCGTAAGCCACTGCGATAAAGGTTTTCCCGGTTCCGGCAGGCCCTGTTGAAAAAACTAAATCGTATTTATTTAAAGCCTCAAAGTAAATAAGCTGCGAGTAAGTTTTGGGAAAAAGTTTTTTGCCATTCGAGGTATAGCCAATTGGTTTGGTGTTTTTATACAGTTTCTCAAAATTATCAAGGTCGTCTTTTTCGGCTAAATTAGCACAATACACGAGGTCTCTTTTAGAAAGTACGATATTTGAGCCAACCTTAAAAAGCGAGTTAAACATTTGCGTAAAAATTACTTTTTCTTGCTCGGAAAAAGCCTTGGTAACAATTGCGTCGTTGCTAACTAAAAACTCTCTTTGAAAGTAGTCAGAAATTGCTTTTAAGTTCTTGTAGTTAGCACCAAAAATATTGACCAAAGCGTGGGGATTTTCAATTTTATAAATATATTTTGTCTCTGTGTTCATCAAAAACTATTATATCATTTGCCAAGTTCAAATAAAGCAAGATTTATTTACTTTTCGCAATTTTGCAGGTGATTTTACTTAAGGAAATTGAATAATTTTAAAAATAAAAAACTCCGCAAGAGCGGAGTTTCAAAGTAAGTTTAAAATGGAGCAGGTGATGGGAATCGAACCCACATAGCCAGCTTGGAAGGCTGGAGTTTTACCACTAAACTACACCTACAAGTGGTCGGGAAGACAGGATTTGAACCTGCGACGTCTTGGTCCCAAACCAAGCGCTCTACCAAGCTGAGCCACTTCCCGATTAAATGGCGTACCCAAGAAGATTCGAACTCCCAACCTTTTGATCCGTAGTCAAATGCTCTATCCAGTTGAGCTATGGGTACAAGCAAGAGTTTATTAGGCAACCACTTAATAAAATCTACCAAATAAGTATAACACTTTAAAAAATAATTTTCAATTTTGAAAAATTAAAAATCAAAAACTAAAACTTCCCTGTGTTTTTCTAGAAACTCACTTTCCATAATTTCACAAATTGAGTGCCCTAAAGTTGTTTTTGTCTTAATTTTTGTGGGTTCAACAAAGATAAATATACCTTCGGCTTCTGCGCATTTTTCTTGGTTTTCGGTGAAAATAACTGAACGCGCTGAGAAGTATTTTTCGCCCATAGTCAAAACTTTGGCAAAAGCAAAATGCGGGCGGGCGGTTAAGACTGGTTTCAAGAACTTAACTTTTAAACTGCCTGTCATCGCGAGTTTTTCAGGAAAATAAGGAGTATATGCGCGGCAAGCCAGTTCATCTAAAACAGCAGAAATCGCACCACCGTGAGTTATTCCGCTGTAACTTTGCTGATACTCAGTTGAAGAAAAACAAGAATACAATGTGTGATCGCTAAGCGCAAATATCTTTAAGTTTAAGTCAGATGGTCTACTGCCGCAAACCAGGCAGTTTTTTGCGTTTGCGAGTTTTTGGGTTATTTTACTTACCATATTTGCTCCTTTATAAATAAAAAATCGCTTAAGCGAAGCGCACAAGCGATTTTGTTTTTTTAAATCCGTACCCGCTTAGGGACTCGAACCCTAGACCCCCTGATTAAGAGTCAGATGCTCTAACCAAACTGAGCTAAGCGGGCATTTCTTAAATTATATTTCAATTAAAATAAATATGCAAATATTTAAAAAAATCGCTTAAAGAAGTTTTTGAAACAAAGCAACCGAATCCAGTTTTTCCCAAGGAAATTCAGGATTACCAAAATGACCGGAAATCGCTGTTTTTGAGTAAATTGGCTGTTTTAAATTTAGTTTTTTAATGATACCTTTTGGCGAAAGGTCAAAGCTTGTTTTGATAAACTCAAACAGTTTTTGTTCAAGGGCTTTATTTGTGCCATCATCCAAAGTAATAAATAAAGAAGTTGGTTGAGCAACCCCGATACAGTAAGAAATTTCAATAGTCGCGCGGTGTGCTAGTTTGGCGGCAACTATGTTTTTAGCCAAGTATCTAGCCATGTAAGAGGCTGAGCGGTCTACTTTTGAAGGGTCTTTACCGCTAAAAGCGCCACCACCGTGAGGTGCGGTTCCGCCGTAGGTATCAACAATTATTTTGCGGCCGGTTAAGCCTGAGTCTCCGTGCGGTCCACCAATTACAAAGCGGCCAGTTGCATTGATAAAAATCTGAGTGTTTTTAGTAATTAAGTATTCAGGAATAATTGCCTTGATTACGTGAGTTTCAATGGCTTTTTTTAACTCATTTAAGTCAATTTCGGGTTCGTGTTGAGCAGACACCACAATTGCGGTAATTTCTTTAAGTTCACCTAAATCCGTAAACTTAGCCGTAATCTGAGTTTTCCCGTCTGGTCTAAGGCCTTTAACTATGCCTTGTTTTCTGACTTCGGTAAGTCTGCGAGAAAGTTTATGCGCAAAGTAAATACAAGGCGGTAAATACTCAGGGGTTGTATCTTCGGCATATCCAAACATAATACCTTGGTCGCCCGCGCCTTGATCTTCTTTGTCAACACCAAGTGCGATGTCTGGAGACTGGGTTTTGATTTTAACTAAATACTCAATTTCATCGGCTGAAAACATAAGTTTAGGGTCAGTGTAGCCAATTTCTTTGATTGCTGCTTTGGCCAGTTTTGCGTAGTCAAAAGTGGAATTAGCCGTAACTTCGCCAAAAATTAAACAAAAATTAGTAGTTAAAGCAACTTCCACCGCACATCTTGCGTTTTTGTCTTTAGAAATTACTGCGTCTAAGATGTAGTCAGCGATTTTATCGGCAATTTTGTCAGGATGTCCTTCGCAAACCGATTCAGATGTAAAATAATAACTCATTAAATATTTTCTCCTTCTATTAAATTAATTTTTATATTAAGGTTAGCCTACTCGTTGTAAAGTGTTTCAAACTCTTGGTTAAAATCAATAAAGCGAGTAAAGATATCTTCAGAGATAAAATACCTAAAAGTTTCTTTAAAATGAGCAATGGTTTCGCTGTGTGAGCAAGCTGTTTTGTAGGCAGTTGACATTCGCATAATACAGTAGATGTCTGCGGTTAAAATAATTTGGGAAATCACGGTGTTTTGAATTTGATTTTGTTTTTCCACAAAAGTTTTAGAAATTCCCGATTCTATTGAAGTTCTGACAATTTCAACAGCTTTTTTGGCCAACTGAATACGCTTAGCGATTACCGCTCCGTTTTGGACTTTAGTAGTTAACTCACTTTGCGAAAGACTTTTTAAAGTCTCTTGATTGAGCAAAGCAGTGAAGTTTGCGTGGTTATCTAGATACTGACAGTAACTTACCAAAGTGTTTAGGTTAGCAACAGACAGCCCCATTAGTTCACCTAAACGGTTGGCGATTTTGGTTAAAAACTCAAGATAAGAAATATCTGTCAAGGCTGAGTTTAAAACAACTCCAAACAGGTCTGAAGTTAGTGAGATAAACTCATCTTGCAGACGAGCACGTTGCACTTTTTCGTGAATTCGGTCATGTTGAATGGTTTCCGAAATTATGGTAAGTGCCCTTAAAACAAGTGAATACAAAATAAAGACCAGAGACCTTAAGATGACGTCTACGAGTGAATTTAACAAGTCTTTTAAATCAGTAAACGCATAAAAACGGTTTGTCACAAAAATATGCATTATCGTTAAAATTCCAAAAAGAAAAGCAGCACTATAAGAAAAAGCCTTGCGGTCTTGGTATAGACAAATTATGGTTAAAACTACATAAAACAAAGAGTACGAAAAGGTTTCTAGTACCACAAAAGCAAGCGTTTTATTTTGGTAAAGCCCGTTTCTAAAAAAAAGCGGTGTGATGTTGACTTTTAAGTAAAACAAGGAAACCGCAATAAAAAGATAAGAAATAATAAAGTACTGAGCAATTTTTTGTTTATGAATTGCCACATCTCGGTTTTGGGTTTGACTGGCTTTACTTGGTTGAATCATTCGTTTCAGCAAAAAGTTGAAAACAAACAAGAACGGAAAGGTAGCAACAGTAATTGACCAGTTGATAATTGTGCGGTTTTGAACAACTTTAGGGTCAAGTCCTTCAAGTCCAATTTTACTTAAAGATATGATTAACATCAACAAAAATAAAAATAAGTTAAATAGAAAAATAATGTTCTTAATTACAGTATTTCGTCTAGTTAAAACATTTAAATCGTCTGTAATAACAACATTATTTTCAAAACCAAAGAGTTTTGAAAAACTCTTTGAAATTAAATTTTTAAATTTTTTGGGTTGAACCAAAGGTGTAAGAACTACTTCAAAAACAGTTTAGATAAACTATTTTTGTTGAGCAAGTACAGTGTTTTCAGTTAAGATTTGAGCAACACGAACAGCTGCGGTTGCTGCAATTGCACCAACTATATCGTCAAGGAAGGTGTGGCAAACTCCGTCTTTTTTACCGTCTTCGTTAAGGCGGTTAACTAGACCGTGTTTGTTAACGTCAATGTCTCCGAAGTTGGTTTTACCAATGGTTCCGTACATTCCAGACAAGTCTAGTGCAAAAGTCTCGTCAATTCCAAAAAGCCCAAGGTCTTGTTCAATGATATCTTGGATTGGTCCTTCAAGCAGTTTCTTTTCAGCAGCGATGTCAATCGCAATTCCAAGTTGTACGAAGTGAAAAACATCTCTTAGAGAAAGAATTTTTTCAACAGATTCTGTACAAAGTTCAAAAGGAATGTTTTTGATGTATTTAGATTGTTGTAAATAAGCGATTTCAGCGATGTCTTTAACTGATACTCCTCTTTTTTCAAGAGCAGCGATATTTAGTTTAAGCATTTCTGGTCTACTAAAGATAATTTGTGGTTTTTTGTTCATATTTCCCCCTACATATTCTTTTTAATTATAGCACTCAAAGGACTGAATTCGGATGTTGAATGCTATAATTAGTTAGAAAAAAGGGAGTTTTATGCAGTTTACTAAGAAAAGAAAACTAGTTTACGATATTTTAAAAGATACGACTAAACCTGTGTCTGTTGAACAAATTTACGCAAAATTGCTGGAGTTTGACATCAACATCTCAACTATCTACAGGGCTCTTGATTTTCTTACACAAAATAAATTAGTTGAACACATTATACTAGATAAAACTGCCTACTTTTTTGTCAAAAAAGATAAACACACTCACTACATGATTTGCGAAAAATGCCAAAACATGTTAGAAATTGACTGCAAGGTCTTAAACTTAATTAAAGATGCAATAGAACTGCAGAACTTTACACCAAGAAGTCATGAACTTACAGTTTATGGCTATTGCGCTGAGTGTAATTTAAAAGTAAATAAATAAGTCTTTATGACTTAAATGCTGTATTCCAGAACACCAGCAAAATAAAAACAGGAAATGAATAAACGAAGAAAAACTTTAAAACTTTTAAGTATAAACGCGGCAATTGCCGCTGTTTACTTTGTCCTAACTGTAATGTTAGAACCGATTTCCTATGGCCAAATTCAGTTTAGAATAAGCGAAATTTTAATGGTTTTGGTGTTAATTAACTTCAGGGTAGCGCCTGGTATAGTTTTGGGGTGTTTTACTGCTAACTTTTTTAGTCCTTTGGGAATTTGGGATGTGGTTTTTGGTACCCTTGCTACGGTTCTGTGTTTGTCTTTGATGTTTGTGCTGAAAAGAAATATATTTGTAGCACTACTTGCTCCAACTTTAGTTGGAAGTTCTGTGGTCGCCGTCATGCTTAATTTAATTTTAGGTCTGCCTTTTTTAGAGACATTTATTTATGTGGCAGTTGGCGAAGGTGCTGTGCTTTATATTGTTGGCATTCCTTTTTACTATTTAGTTCAAAAAAACGAAATCAGAGATACTTTAAAAGGTCTCTGAAAAATATTTCGCGGTTATAGTAGAGATAAAGTTATTATCTACATGGAAAATGCATTTGATTATTTGGGCCATTGTAGTTTCTTGAGTATTCTTTGAATGTGGTAGGCCCAATTTTCTTTTTACTTTTTAACATTTTTTGCCAAATTTCTTCACCTTCGTCTAGACTTATGATTTTCTTTTGTAGTGCGAAAACTAAAATATGACCTGTAGTTAAAAACTCTAAGTTGTATTTCTTAATGTAGGTACATATGTCTTTTAAGTTATTACTTGCTAAAATTCCGTTATTGATTTTTGCAAGAGCAATGCAAATTGCTTCACCACTACCAATTCTTTTGTCGTTTTTTCCAGAAATTAGCTCTGAAAATAATTTTTCTTCTTTTGTATTTGTATTTACTTCTTTAATTTCTATGTCTGCTTTTTTAATAAAATCGTCTAATTTTGTCTTTAGAATTCTCCTAATTGCGGGCCTATTTAATTCTTCGTATACCTACAATTCTTCCCTGAAATAATTTGGCTATGATTTCTTCTTTGTCAACTAACAAAAACGAAGATAGACAGTCTGTGTCAAAATATATGAGTTTAGTCGAGTTCTGGCATTTGTTTTTCATCAATTCCATAGACTAAATCACTTCTCAAAGCATCCAACAGTAATTCGTCGTATCTATTTTGAGAGATTTTTTCTTTTTCCAATAATTTGTTTGGCAATGTGGTTTAGTAAGCAAACACTGTAGTTTTTAGTGTCTCGTTTGAAATATATAGCGCAGTATCATAGCGTCGTTTTCTTGTTGCTGT
>CAUUIC010000007.1:0-8187 GCA_963545125.1 uncultured Acholeplasmataceae bacterium | reverse complement strand
CAAAATAAGATAAATTTACAATTGTTTTCATTTGGCAATCTCGTGCATCACAATCGACCCAGCAATCGCGACATTTAAACTTTCAACGTTTTGAGTGGCAATTTTAAAGTTAGTATCTAGAAGTGGTTTTAATTCAACTGGTATCCCTGTGCCTTCGTTTCCTAAAACTAAAACTAGTTTAGAGTTAGTTTTTTTAAAGTTATGCGGTTCTGTGTGCTCAGTTCCAATAATTTCATAACCCTTGTTTTTAAGTTCGGTGAGTTCCTTTACAAGGTCTGTACGAATTGTTGAACATCTAAAAATACTACCCTTGGAAACTCTAACCGCAGTTTCGTTAAAAGCATCGGCTGTTTTTTCTGAAAGCAAAACAGTCTTAAAGCCAAAAGCCACCGCTGAGCGAATTAGTGCACCGACGTTTCTAGGGTCTTGAATGTCAGCCAAACAAAGAATTTTATCCGAGTAAATCTTAGTTTCTGGAATCTTGCAAACCACAACAGGACTTAGTTCTGTTTTAGTCTCTTTAAATAAAGCAAACACAGGTTTACTAACTAAAATTGTTGGAGAATCTGCAAGTTCAAAAGATATCACTTCTTTGACTAAATTAGCCTCATAAGCCTCTTTTACAAAGTCAGGTCCGTAGGCTAAAAACAGTTTATTTTCGTCTCTGGCTTTCTTTTTTAAAAGCGATAAATATAGTTTGATTTCTTTATTTTCTTTAGAAGTAATTTCGCGCATTTACTTGTTTTCCTTTAAAATTTCTGGATACACTGAACTAAAGTCTAAGCCAAACTCAGATGGCAGATAAGTGTCTTCTGCTTTTATGGTAAGTGATAAAACAGATGAATTTAGGCAGTTTTCAATTAACTTCGGTTTGTTAATTTTATCTTCGTATTCTTTAGTTAAACTTAATTTTGGGGAAGTTGTCGGGTTTTTAGGTAGATAAACTGTGCAGCAATCTTCAAATGGTTTAATTGAAATTAAAAAAGCACCAATTTGCTTAGAAATAGCAATTATTTCGTTTTTATCCATACCTGCAAGTGGTCTAAAAACTGGCAGCGAAACACCTTCGTTGATAGTGTAGATTGATTGCAAGGTTTGAGAGGCAACCTGGCCTACCGATTCTCCAGTGAAGACACCAAGCGCTCCGACTTTGTCAGCAACGGCTTCTGTAATTTTATACATAAATCTACGCATCACGGTAATAATATAGGCATCTGGTACTTTTTTTAAAATTTCTTCATGAATTTCTTTAAACGCTACAACATGGATTTTAATTGAGTTTCCAGGCATATATTTAGCCAAAACTCGGGCTAGTTGAAAGACTTTATCTAAAGACTCAACAGGAGTTAGTGGAGTTGACTCAAAATGAATCAGTTCAACCAAACAACCTTTTTTAATTGCAGAAAACGCAGCAACAGGCGAATCTATTCCACCACTTAAAAGCGTTAAAACTTTGCCAGAAATTCCAGCAGGCAGCCCACCAATTAGCGGAAATTTTTTAAAGTAAATGTAAGTTTTATTTGGCTTAATTACAGCGTGCAGGGTGTTTAAAGGAGTATGTACATCTACTTTTAAGTGTTTGGTTTGATGCTTTAAAATATAGCCAGCAAGTTCTTTACAAAAAATTTGTGAATCTGGTGAAAATTGCTTATCTACGCGTTTTACTACTACTTTAAATGTTGAGTTTTCAGTAGTTTCTTGTTCAACTACAGCTAAGGCTTTTGCTTTAATTTCGCTAGCAAGACTGTCTGCAAGGTGAATAAAACTAAATGAAGAAAAACCAGTTAGCAAGTAAAGTGAGTCTACTACTTTTTGTCTGTTTTCCTGAGAAAACTCAAGTAAAACATGGTCATATAAAAACTCAACTTTAACACAGTGTAAAGCCGTTTTTTCTTTAACCAAAAGGTTGGCTGCTTTTTTAAATGCTTTGATGTTTTTGCCTTTTAACATCAAGTCGCCGTATCTAAGTAATATATATTGATTTTCCATAAATAATACACCTTTTTTGCAGTATTTTAATATAAAATTGTCTCTTTTTGTCTATACTATTATATAATATTAGCGACGCAATTTAATGTTGTGGAGGAAATATGCCAAAAAAAATTATATATTTTTTTACCCTAATTTTAACTGCTTTAGCGCTAGCGTCTTGCTCAACTTCAGACAAAGCAGCACTGTTTGAATATAGGCTAAAACTAGCAAAAGGTGAAACTCAAAAAACCTTAAAATCATCTTTTAACCTAGATTCACTTATCAAAGGCAAAACTGTTAAATGGGAACTAGATACACCAAATAAAAATGTAATTAGACTAGAGAAAACTACAGTGGTGGTTGAACCTGGTGACAGAGAAGTTACTGCTATTTTAAAAGCAACTTACGAAGATTTTTATCGTGAGTTTGAGTTAGTTGTACCAAAAATTTCAGCACCTGCTCCGCAACCTGGTCCACAACCTAAACCAGACCCAGACCCACAGCCAAATCCACCAGCTCCAAAACCAGATCCAGATCCTACTTATGAAACTGAAGGTGATCCTGAACCAGAAGCACCACTTACTCCACTGGTTGACTTAAAAGATAAATTAAGTCTACCTGCAAACGACCCTAAGTTTAAACCACACAGCACAAAATCTGATTTAAGGGGACACAAAACCAGAATTAAAGGTAAATACATCACAAGTTCAAACGCACCTTTAATGGCCATTACTATGCTTGAAGAAGAAGTGCCTTATATTTCTGTTAAAAACTTCTTTAAAGGACTAGATGGTATCGTTGACTTTAACCAACACAAATACGAATATGTCTCTCAGGGACACAAATATGAATTGGTTAAAAAAATGGAAATTGAAGAGACTAAGACTAAAACTATTGTTAAACTAGTTATTGAAATTAACAAAATCAAACCAGAGTCTCCAGATTTAGCAAAAGAAGAATACACTTTTATCTACGAACACACAGCACAACGTTTCGTAATTAGCGACGCTGTGTTTCTGCAAGAAGTGTTTGCTTACAACGAAGCGTGGAATGAGCCTGAGCCTGCTTACGCAAACTATAGGAGAACTAAACTAAGTTTAACAAACGCAAGACCTTTAACTTATGAACTTAACCGCTATAAACTTGGTTCTTATCAAACTAAAGACGACGAAGTTTTACTGCCACTGGCTATTCTTTCTTTAGTTTTAAACTCAGAGACAAATGAATGCGCAACCTACTACACAGGTTCACTAATTTACACAAATACTTTGGTAGGCCGAGGTAAAATTGTCCAGAATGAGAAAAAACAAAATGTCTACGTGAACTCATTTAAAACCGAAATGCCAAAATCGGTTTCTGGCTTTACTTGGAAAACCATGGCTTTCTTTTTTAACACGATTTATGGCAACATTCCTTTACGAAAAGCAGCAAATGATGCACTTGAAAAGTTTGCAGACAAAATTTTGAGTACCAAATCAGACGATGTCTATTTCGGGATGAGAAAAGTGATTAATGCCTTGGATGACTTACACACCTATGAAGATAAAAACGTTTCTCTTTACGCAGATAACGAAGAACCTGAAGAAAGTAAATTTTTTATCGGTTTTTGGAATTTGTTAGAGGCAAAACAAAAACATTCCGACAGAAGACTATACTCAGTTTCTCAAGACGGAAAAACTGCCATTATTAACTTAAAAGGTTTTGAAATTGATGATGAAGATGAAAATGGAGACCCAATTTTAGGCACAGTTAAACAATATATTAAGGCAGTTAAAGAAATTAAAAGCAAACATCCAGGTGTTGAAAATATAGTTATCAACATGGCTGCCAACGGTGGTGGTGTGGTAGCAGCTGCTGTAGACCTGGCTGCGCTAATTGCGGGACCTGGCAAAACCCTTACTTACTCGGAATACCACCCAATTACCGGTCAACGCAGAACTACTACTGTTCAAACTAAATACACAAATGCTGAAGTTCCTCGCTTTAAAAACTATTTTGTGCAAACTTCTGGTTCTACTTTCTCATCAGGTTCAATGTTTACAGGTATGTTTAGAGACAATAACTTAGGTAAAGTAATTGGCTTTAAAACCCAAGGTGGAGCATCAGCAACTACCCCTGTACACTTCCCACTTGGTATGGTTGCCTACTACTCTTCAAATAATGTCTATGTTACTGAAAAGAAAGACATCAGAGCTGCGCACAGCGAGGCGGAACTTGGAATTGAGCCAGACTTTAAATACAGCATTAAAGACACTAAAGCACACGCAAAAAATCTGTTTGATGCGAGTTGGGTTGCAAGTGCTTTAAGAACCGCTGGCTACATTTCTTGACATAGTGGGCACACCTTTTATTGACTACCACGCACATTTAGGGTCAATTGAAAAAGACCAAGATAGACTGTGTGAAGAAAACGAAAAAAAATGCAAAGAAAACAACACTAAATACATAATTTGCGGAACTGGTGCAAGCGACAACGCGCGCACTGTTGAACTAGCACGCAGATATAAAACTTATGCGACTATTGGAATTGATCCTCAAAACTGCCAAGACAGTTTTGAGGAGTTAATTGAACTTTGGCATAAAAACAAAGATATAGTTGTGGGGTTTGGAGAAATCGGAATAGACCTTTATTGGCGTCAAGATAATTTTATTTTACAGAAAGAGATTTTTTTAAAGCAACTTGCGTTAGCTGGTAAAACTAACATTACTGCACTTATTCACGGAATCTGTGCTTCCAGGGAAGTTTTTGACTTAATTTATCCGTATCGTGGTAAGTTAAAAGGCTCTATTCATTGTTTTGACGGTGATTTAGATATTGCTTTGAAGTTTGTTGATAAAATGCAGTTTATGATAGGAATAACTGGGATAGTTACTTTTAAAAATGCAGATGCTTTAAGAGCGGTGGTAAAAGAAATTCCGCTTAGCAACTTACTGATAGAAACAGATAGTCCTTTTTTAGCACCAGGTAAATATAGAGGAAAAAAATGTTTACCTTATATGGTTGAAGAGACTTACAAGGCTATTGCTGAAATTAAAGAAGTTAGTGTGAGTCAATTAAAAGAAAATGTTAAAAAAAACTTAGTAAAAATGTTGGGTGTGGAGTTATTGTGAATTTTGATATTTTATTTTCAAGGTATTGTTCTTTGCTTGAGAACAAAAAACAAAAAATGCCAATAAAAACTAAATTTGCCTTGGTCTTATTTGTTTTGTTTATGTTAGTAATCGCTGCTTTGTTTTTGTTTTACATCTTTAATGCTCAATTAGTATATTTGGCTAGCTTTTCTATTTTATTGACTGTATTTTTAATTTTTTTGCTTTTTTTAGGTTTTAAAAATAAAGCAAATAATGTTGTTACTGAAAATGAATGCGAAAACTCAGAAGCATACATTAAAGAAGTGATTGAAGTTCTAGAAAGTTGTGGTGTCAATATTCAAAAAACTGATGTTCTTAATTTATTGATAGAAGAGGCGAAGGAAAAACAAAAGAGCAATTTTTCAGTTAGTTTCAACAAGGCAATCACAATACTTAGCTCTCTTTATTATTTGATTGTTACACTTGTTTGTAAAGCACTGTACGATAAATATGGTTTTTGGAAACTGATTATCTTTTTAGTTTTTGCCGTGTTCTTCTTTTTTATAATTAGTATGTTTTTTCAATTTGTAAAATCATTTACAAAATCACATTTTGAGTTTAAGCATATGAAACACAATAAGTTCATATATGATTTAAAGCAAATTAAAATTTTTTACAATACAAAATAATATCAATTCTTACAAAGTAAATGAAAGTTTTTTCCTGTATTGCTTTACAAGATTTAAATAATTTAACTAAAACAAAAAATATATTTAACTTTCAGTTAAAAATAGATTTGACTACAATTAAATATACTGATATTTTAAAAAACGCCTAGTTAGGCGCTTTTTAATGTTTGTTTGCTCACGTTTTGAATGGGTTATAACATCGTTAAATAACGAAGTTATAACCCATATAACTTCGTTATTTCAATAAAAATGTGACATTTACACCGACATTTACACAAAAAACTACCTGAACTTTTCACAAAAATATAACTAATCCTGAGTTCAGAAATTTTTTAAATTCTTGTACTAAATATAAGTCTGTAGCCTAAAATTTGTACAAATTTTAGAATCTGAAAAATAGGAATTTAAGTCAGGTTTAATATGGTGGATGTAGTTGGGAATTCTTTAATTTATTAAAAATAGTAAAAAACGCCCAATCAGGCGTTTTTTTAAAAAAAATACTTATCTATTTTTGACAGGCTAGTAACTTTTCAATTTTATCAGGGTTTTTTTCAATTCCTAAAGACAAGCAAATGTGTCCATCTTTGGTAATTAAAATATCGTCTTCTATTCTAACTCCGATTTTCTCATCGGCTATATAGAGACCAGGTTCACAAGTTAAATACATTCCTGCTTCCATCGGCTTAGTGTAGTCACCAGTGTCGTGAACATCTAGACCTAAAAAATGTCCAACAGAGTGGTAGTAATATTTACCAATTTCTTCAGGCTTTTTAATTAAACCAATTTTTAAACTTTCTTCAATTAAGACATCACGTGCAATTTTATTATACTCAGGCCAAGTTAGACCTGGTTTAAGCGCTGCCATTGCTTTAGTTTGGGCTTTTAGCACAATATTGTAAATTTGTTTTTGTCTTGCGGTAAACTTACCGTCAACTGGGTAGGTTCTGGTGATATCTGAAGCGTAATTTTGGAAGTTCACACCAACATCGCAAACACACAAAGTATTTGGCTCTACTTTGTCTGAGTTGACCACGTAGTGCAGGGTAGTTGAGTTTTTACCGCTTCCAATAATTGAGGCAAAAGAAGTTCTGGTGTTATTTTTCTTAAGTACGTAGTTATATTCAGCCTCAATGTCGTATTCATAAATTCCAGATTTGATGTTTTTGCGAATGGCAGCAAGTGCGTCTGCTGTGACGTCAACTGCTTTTTGCAAGCACTTAATTTCTTCCTTGTCTTTAATCATTCTTAGACTGGCGATTTTCTGGTGAACATTTTGAATGGTTAGTTGTGGCAGAGTATGTTTAGCAAAGTCTGCAAACTTATAACTTTTTGAATACAAAAAGTCAGTCTCTAAGTTTAAGTAAAGAGTGTTGATTTCTCCAAATACAGCAGAGCGAGTAGCCTCAGTTAAGCCTTGAACGTATCCTTTTAATTTAGCGATATTTAAAACCGTGTCAATTTTTGCAATTTCGCCGGCGGCTTTTAAAGTCAAACGTTCGCCTACCCAAAGGGCAATTGTTGGGTCGGTTTCTTCTTTAAATAAAATAGTTTGCGTGCTGTCTTTGCCTTTGACTAAGCAAAGCACACAATTGTCTTCATTAACTCCAGTTAAATAATAAAAATCACGGTTAACTTCAAACGGAAAAGTCTGGTCTGCTGAGTACTTTAACTCAAAGCCAGAAAACACCAAGGTAATAGAACCCGAGGGTAGCAGGTTAAATAAATTAGTTCGTCTTTTTTGAAAATCCACAAAATTAACCTTTCTTATTTAATTTTCTTAATTTTTTTCAAAACTTGGCTCTTAATTGACTCAAGTTCTTCAACTGATTTTGCTTTTGAAGAAGTATGCACGGAGAAATAAATTTTAATTTTTGGCTCAGTACCAGAAGGACGCACTGTCACCCAAGAGCCGTCTTCAAGATAGTATTTTAAGAAGTTTTGTTTAGGCAGAGTAATTTTTTCAACTTTGCCTTCTTGATAAGTTCTGGTTTGTGCCTTGTAGTCTTCTACCTTAACGATAGTATGGCCTTTTAATTCAAGTCCAGTTTCACGGAAGTTTTGCACGATTCTTTGGATTCTTTCGGCACCTTCAAAACCTTTTAAGACAATGTTTTCAGTGTACTCAAGATAATATCCATATTTTTCATAAATTTCGTCCAAGTAATCCACAATTGTTTGGTTACGACCCTTTAGCCAAGATGCTAGTTCTGAAAACATGTAAGCGGCTTGCAGAGCATCTTTGTCTCTTGTATGTTCACCTAAAATAAAGCCAATTGACTCTTCGCAGCCAAATACGTATTGTCCTTCTTTTAGTTTATTCATTTCACCAGCAATAAATTTGAAGCCAGTTAGAGTGTAGACAAACTTAAGGCCAAAGTCTTCAGTCATCACACGAAGTAAGTCAGTTGTAACAACTGTTGAAATCACAACACCGTCTTTAGGTAGAGTTCCTTTT
>CAUUIC010000006.1:0-8373 GCA_963545125.1 uncultured Acholeplasmataceae bacterium | reverse complement strand
GTTATTTCTCAACTAAAAGAAAAACAAGAAAACAAACGCATCAAAAAAGAAGCCCTTGAAGAGGCTTCAAACAATGCGGTAATTGAAAATCCCGAGGCTATGATCGAAACACAAGCCAACCGCAATCGCCGTCGTATTGAAGAAAGTTTGAAAGCCTATGGTTTAACCTACACACAATACTTAGAGATGACTGGCAAAAAAGCAGAAGACGCGCTTGCTGAAGAGAAAAAAACAGCATATGAACAAATTCACGAAGCCTTAACACTAGACGCAATTGCAAACGCTGAAAAACTAGAAGTGACAGATTCAGAAATTGAAGTGCATTATGCCGCAATCGCCAAACAATACAACACTTCAGTTGAAGAAGTTAAAAAACAACTAAGTAAAGAAAATGTAGCAAAAGACTTAAAAGTTGGCAAAGCACACGACTTTATTGTCAAGAATGCTAAACTAGTATAAAAATGGATTTAAATCAAGAAAATTTACTGCCTGTTGTTCCACTTAGAAACTCAGTACCACTACCAGCCACTTCACTTCGTCTAGACATTGGCAGACCAAGTTCTGTAAAAGCCTTAGACGCCGCGGAACGCGGAACTGGTAAACAAATTATTTTGTTAATTCAAAAAAACCCAGACATTGAAAACCCAGAACAAAAAGACTTAGAGCAGTTTGGAGTAATTGCCAAAGTTGGCTTTAAGATAAAAAATGACCTGCCAGGTACAGAAACTTCTTATAAAGTTAAATTCCATGTCTCTAGACGAATTAAACTAATAAATTACTTTCCCGCATCTAGCCAATCTCCATTTGCTTCGTGTTCCTTTGAATACGCAGATGTAGAAAGTCAAAACTTATCTGAAAAAGCTTTGGTTACTCAAAAACTGTTAGTTGAAAAAAATCGTGAGTTTTTAAAATCAGCGCCAGGAGACTCAAAAGAACTTTCCAACGTCGAGTTTAATTCAGCAGAAGAGGTTTATTTGCTTGGCAATAGTTTAACTCGCGAGTTTGCGCGTAGACTAAACTACCTAAACGCAAATACTATGGAAGACTTACTTAAAACTGCGTTAATTGACTTTGAGTATTTGTCTATGACTAATTCTTTGGAGAAAAAAATCCAAGAAGAAGTGCAAAGATCTATAGACGAAGCACAACGCGAGTATTTTTTGCGCGAAAAAATGAAGGCGATTCAAAATGAACTTGGCGATCGCGCTCGTAAGATTGACGAAATTGAGCAAATCAGAGCCGCAATTTTAGCGGCTAAAATGCCTGCACAAACTGAGGCTAACTTACTTAACGAATTAAAGAAATACCAAACTGCCTCTTCCTATTCACCTGAAGCAGGCTCTATTAAAACTTACCTAGATTTTGCAGTCTCTCTTCCTTGGAACAAATTTTCAAAAGACTGCACTGACATTAAAAAAGTTAAAACCGCACTTGACAAAAAACACTATGGACTAAAACAAGTTAAAGACAAAATTCTTGAATACTTGTCTGTCCAAATTAAAACCAAAAAAGTCCCACAAGCAATTCTTTGCTTAGTCGGACCTCCTGGCACTGGAAAAACCTCTTTAGCCATTTCTATCGCCGAGGCTTTAAATAAACACTTTACCAAAATCTCTTTAGGAGGTGCAGATGATGAGTCTGATATCCTTGGTTTTCGCCGCACTTACGTTGGGGCACTTCCTGGCCGAATTTTAAAAGGTATGGTTAAAGCCGGCACTAAAAACCCACTTTTCTTACTGGACGAAATTGACAAAATCGGCAAATCTCACCGTGGAGATCCAGCGGCTGCCTTATTGGAAGTTCTAGACCCTTCGCAAAACTTCCGTTTTGAAGACCACTTTTTAGAAGAACCGTTTGATCTTTCTAAAGTGATGTTTATCACAACTGCCAATTACTTGGAAAACATTCCAGAACCTTTAATGGACAGAATGGAAATTATTCAGTTAAGCAGCTACACCGAAGTTGAAAAATATCACATTGCCACTGAATACTTAATTCCGGAAAACTTAAAACTAGCCGGAATTAAACCAGGCCAATTAACGTTTACTGACGCAGGTATTTATAAACTAATTCAACACTACACTCGTGAAGCCGGAATTCGCGAACTGAACCGACTAATTGGCACGATTTCTCGGAAATTTGTCAAAAAACTACTGGCTAAAGAACTAACGTCTTTAGAAATAAACGAAGACAACTTAGAGCAGTACCTTGGTAAGTTCAGATTTTTCCACAATATCGCAGACCAAAAAGATCAAGTCGGAGTTGTAACTGGTCTTGCTTATACCGCATATGGCGGAGATACCTTAAAAATCGAGGCAAACACTTATGCTGGCAAAGGCGACGTTGTTTTAACCGGAAAACTAGGTGATGTCATGAAAGAGTCTGCGATTACCGCGCTTTCTTTTGTGAAATCTAAAGCCGAAGAGTTCGGAATTGATCCTGAAATATTTGTGAAAAACACCATTCACATCCACGTACCGGAAGGTGCTGTTCCAAAAGATGGACCAAGCGCAGGTATCACAATGTGCACGGCAATTGTTTCGCTTTTGACAAAAAAACCAGTTAAACATACAATTGGAATGACCGGAGAAATTACTTTAACCGGCCAAATTTTGCCAATCGGTGGTTTAAAAGAAAAAGCAATTTCTGCGCACCGCTCAGGCTTAAAGCAAATCTTGATTCCAAAAGACAATGTTCGCGATGTTCAAGATATTCCTGAAGAAGTACTTAAAGACCTTGAAATTACGCCTGTGTCTGAAATTAAAGAAGTTTTAAAAGCAGCCTTAGTGGCTTAAAAAACTAAACCCTGCTAAATGTTTGTAAAATCAGTATTTGATTTAAAAACTAAACCAACTGACTTACCAGAAGTGCTGCTGCTTGGTCGCAGCAATGTGGGTAAGTCTAGTTTTATTAACAACTTTTTTCAAACCAAAATCGCCAAAGTTTCTCAAAAACCCGGCAAAACTATTGCACTAAATTACTTTAAATACAAAGACTTGTTTTACTTAGTGGACACGCCCGGCTATGGGTTTGCTAAAGTTGACTTTAAAACTCAAGAAGCCTTCACACGTCTACTTGGAACTTATATTGGTGCACAAGACTACGCTTTAGTTTTGATGTTAATGGATTTTTATGTGGGTCCAACTCAAAAAGACTTAGAGATGTATGAATATTTGCTAAACCAAGGAATTTGTCCTTTAATTTGTTTTACTAAAGTAGACAAGGAAAAAAAATCTAAGGTATTTAGTAAAAAAAACCGATTTCAAAACCAATTTCTAGACTCTAAGTTATTTTTTGTAAATAACGAAGTTGCTTTTTCTAGTCAAGTACTAATTGAACACTTAACTAATTATTTTAAGGAGAAAACAGCATGAAAAAAATTATTATCATGACCGATTCATCCCCAGACATTTCGCCTGAATTTAAAAAAAGTGCAGAAATTTTTCAGTTTCCTTTTCAAATTACTTTCAACGAAGAAACTTTTCCAGATAACGGCGAAAGCGATGCACTTGAGTTTTTTGCCAAAGTAAATCAAACTAAAACTCAAGATGTTCCAAAAACCGCAGCTCCTAGCCCTGAGGTTTTTCTGAGTCTAATTGAAAGTCAACTTAAAGGAAATGACTACTATTTAGTTTACTTTGGAATTGGATCTAGATACTCAGCCTCTTTAAACTACTTTCAAGTTGCCCTGAATAACTTAGCACCTGAATATAAAAACCGCACTTTTTTTATAGACACCTGGCAAATTGCTTCAGGTGTAACTATGCTAATTAAAAAAGCAGTTGAAATTAAAGACCAAGTTCAGTCAATTGATGAATTTTTAAATTTCTTAAACGAATACAAAAAAGGCATGGTTATTGAGTTTATCGCAAAAGACCTTAGTTATCTAAAAAGAAGTGGCCGAGTTTCTGGTATGCAGTCACTAATTGGCTCTATTTTGCAAATTAAGCCAATTTTCCGCTCAGAGCGTAACGATATTTTGCCAAGAAAGTCAATAGGCACGCACATCAAAGCCTTGGAAAATGTGTTTAATGTTTTTTTTGAACACTATCAAAAAGGCGAGATTGACGAAAAAACCGTGGCTATTGCAACAATTGAAGATGAACGCTTTGCTAAATATTTAGAAGACAAAATAAGTGAACATTGTCCAGATATCACAACTGTTCGCTCGTTTTTAACTAAAACTATTTGTGTGCACTCAGGTGCTAACATCACTGGAATTTGCTATCACGTCAAAAAAGCAAGTTAATTTAAAACAACATTAAAATGGATAAAAAATATAGTTTTGCAAATGATAATTTAATTTATGAGCGTTGGCTTAAAGCCAATGCTTTTTTGCCGAGCAAAAAAGGTAAAGGCTTTACTGTTGTAATTCCGCCACCAAATATCACCGGAATTCTGCACATCGGACATGCTTATGACAACACCCTTCAAGACGCCGTAATTCGTTTTCAAAGAATGCAAGGCAAAGCTGCACTTTATTTTCCTGGAACAGATCATGCAGGAGTTGCAACTCAAGCAAAAGTTGACGCTAAGTTAAAAGAACAAGGCACTAACCGTTTTGAAATTGGAAGAACTGAGTTTTTAAAAGCAGCCTGGGACTGGAAAACAGAGCACGAAGACACAATTCGTCGTCAATGGCAAAAAATGGGACTGTCTCTAGATTATTCTCGTGAACTTTTCACGCTTGACAAAGGACATTCTGAAATCGTTGCAAAACGTTTTATTGAACTTTATGAACGTGGTCTAATTTACCGAGACTACAAAATCATTAACTGGGACATTCAGGCAAAAACAGCACTTTCTAACATTGAAGTAGTCCACAAAGAAAGTAAGTCTAAACTTTACTTTATTAAATATTTATTTAAAGGAAGTGAAACTGACGGAGTGGTGGTTGCAACTACTCGTCCAGAGACTTGTTTTGCAGATCAAGCGTTAATGGTTAATCCGAAAGACGAAAGATACAGTGCGTTAATTGGTAAAACTGTTTTAATTCCAACTACTAACATAGAAATTCCGATAATTGCCGATGAATACGTGGAAAAAGACTTTGGAACAGGGGTGGTAAAAGTAACTCCTGCTCACGATCCTAATGACTTTGAGGTTGCCAAAAGACACAATCTAGCCAAACCACTTTGTATGCACGAAGACGGAACTTTAAATGAAATGGCTGGTAAATACGAAGGCCAAGACCGTTTTGTTTGCCGTGAAAATTTACTTTTAGATTTAAGAAAAACAGGTCAGTTTATCAAAGCCGAAGAACATCTTAACTCAGTTGGCTTCTCTGAACGCACAGACACTGTAGTTGAGCCTAGACTTTCACTTCAATGGTTTTTGAAAATGGATTATTTTTCAAAACTAGCGCGTAGTTCTAAAACTAAGTTTTATCCCGCTAGATTCAAAAAAATCTTTATCAACTGGATGACAGATACCCTTGACTGGTGTATTTCTCGTCAAGTTTGGTGGGGACACCGTATACCAGTTTGGTATAAAGGCACAGAAATTAAAGCGCAAATTGAGTCACCTGGAGAAGGTTGGTATCAAGACGAAGACGTCCTTGACACCTGGTTTTCTTCATCTCTTTGGCCACTTTCTTGTCTTTCGCAAAAACCAGGTGATTTTGAGCGTTTCTTTCCGACTCAACTGCTGGTAACTGGATACGACATAATATTCTTTTGGGTTTCTAGAATGATTTTCCAAAGTCTAGATATTGCCAAAACTGATCCTTTTAAAGAAGTTTTAATTCATGGACTTGTCAGAGCAGCAGATGGGCAGAAGATGTCAAAATCGCTCAATAACGGGATTAACCCGTTCGATGTTATCAAAGAGTTTGGAGCAGACAGTTTAAGATATTTCTTAGTAACATCGTCATCTCCTGGAACCGACATTAGATACGACCGCGTCAAAATTGAGTCTGCTTGGAATAATTTAAATAAACTTTGGAACATCTCTAGGTTTATCTTAAGCGACTACACTAAACCCGTAAAAACAGTTTCAGCCAAAACTCTGGCGGATAACTATATCTTGGCAAGTCTAAACGAAACTGTTTTGAAATACACGCATTTATTTAAAAAATATGAGTTTCAAGAAGCCGCTAAAGTTTTGCAAAACTTTATCTGGCAAGATTTTTCATCTGAATACTTAGAAATTGCAAAAGTTCAAAAAAGAACTGAAGAACTTAAAGAAAACACTAACAAAATTTTGGTCTATGTACTTAGCCAAATCCTTAAACTACTGCACCCTATAGTTCCATTTGTAACCGAAAACATTTTTTCAATGTACAACTCAGAGTTAATAATTAGTGCTCGTTGGCCAAAGGCTAAGAAAGAGGATAACAAGGCTGTTTTCGCTGATTTTGAAATATTTAAAAAAGTGCTTTTGATGTTGCGTTCATATATAGCCGAAAACAAAATTACTAAAGCCCTGTCTGTTACTTTAGTTGCTAAAAACGCAAAAACCAAAGCAATACTTTTTGAAAACTTTGAAAATATTCGTTCAATTTTAAAACTTGCTGAACTAAACTTAGCAGACTCGTGCACTGTTGATTCTGCTGAGTTAATTGACGCTAATTTCTCAGTTTTTGTGCACGCAGAAAAACAAAATCCAGAACAACTAAAAGAACAACTTAAATATCTTGAGGCTGAAATTAAAAGGTCTGAGTCAATTTTAAATAATTCTGGATTTTTAGCCAAGGCTCCTGTTGCTAAAATTGACTTAGAAAAAGAAAAGTATGAAAAATACTTAAAAGAGTTTGAAAAAGTTAAAAATGCACTTCAAAGATAAATTAAAACTTTTACTCGAACACTTATACACTAGATCTGGATATCCGAAAGACGAAAATATTTTAAGGATAAAGAAAGCCTTAAAATATTTAAATCTAGACTTTCAAAACACTTTTAAAGTTCACGTGGTTGGCACTAACGGAAAAGGCAGCACAGCGATTTTTTTAGCCAAACTTTTTGAGCGTAAATACAAAAAAGTCGGTCTTTTTACCTCACCTCACTATATTAACTTTAGTGAACGTATCCAAGTTAACTCTAAACAAATTAGCGCAAAAAAACTATATCCTATTTTAACGAGTCTACTATATGATGGTTTTTTTCAAGCATATTCTTTTTTTGAACTAACTTTTTTAGTGGCCTTAATTTATTTTAAAGCCCAAAAATGTGATTGTCTGGTAATTGAGGCCGGAATTGGCGCGAAAAATGATGTGACAAACTATTTTAGATACAAAGCATCTTTTTTGACCAACATTGGACTTGACCACACTGAAATGCTGGGTAGCAGTCTTGAAGATATTTTTAAAGATAAAATCGCTACCTTGAAAGACCATCAGTTGTTTTTTACGAACGATGCAACTTTTTTTGAAGAAATTAAACAAATTGGCGAAACTAACCGCTCTCCGGTTTTTTTAACTGATTTTAATAAGTTTGACATTACTAAAGAAAACCAAGTGATATATGACAAAACACATGTTTTTAAAACTAATTTTAACGAAGGCTTTTTAAAACAAAATTTGGCTTTGGTTTTAACTTATTTTTTAAACTTTGTCGATATTTCTGTTAAAAAAATCCAAAAAACCTTGAAAAAAACAGAAATCCCTTTTAGGTTTGCTAAACTAAAGTCAAATATTGTAGTAGATGGCGCACATAATCCAGCTGCAATTTCTCAAATCATTCCTGAAATTAAAAAACTAAAAAACCCGTGTGTCGTGCTTTCTGTTTTAAAACCTAAAGACTACGCAGGTATTTTTGAACTTTTTTTAAAAGAGAAAATTGAAGTTAAGTATTTAGATTTTCCAGATATTCGCAGTTATTCATTTAACGAAATAAAAACCCCCAACATCGAATATTTAAATTCACTTACTGAACTTAATATGAAGTCAAACAAAACCTATATTTTTACAGGTTCTATCCACTTTGTTGGCCATATAGTTTCTGAACTTAAAAAAAATAGAGTGCTTAAATAAGCACTCTATTTTTTTTAAAAACAACTTTTTAAAGAATGATAGTTTCTTTATTTTCTATATCTTTTGGTTGAATTTTTAATTTTGCAATTTCGTCTCTTAGGAAGTTGGCTTTTAAATATAGTCCAACGATTCCAACAATTGTAACAAAGAAACCAACAATCAACAGAATATCGTGAACTTTTTCAATGTCAAACTCGTTAACTAGCGAAATTATGTAAAAAATTAAATAGGTAATGCCAATAGCAGTTATTCCTGAGAAAAAGATAATCATTGTAAAAATGTATAGCCCGATTAAACTTGTTAATAAAAAAGGTAACACCAATAAAACAAAAATCGGTATAAAAATAAGTGAGCATAACAACACTATAGATAAAATAAATGCTGTTTTTGTTTGTTTTAAACTT
>CAUUIC010000005.1:0-8659 GCA_963545125.1 uncultured Acholeplasmataceae bacterium | reverse complement strand
TACTTACATGAACTTATCTGGAAACGCGTTAATAAAAGTTAAAAACTACTTTAAAGTAGATTGCGCAGATATTTTAGTAATAGTTGACGACATTAACCTACCACTTGGTTCTGTTAGAATCAGAGAATCTGGTTCTGCTGGTGGACACAATGGACTGAAAAGCATTGAGTCTGTCCTTGGCACTACTCAATATAAAAGAATTAAAATAGGTTGTGCCAAGCCAGACGCCGGCGTTGACTTAAAGGACTATGTTTTGGCTAATTTAACTAAAGCAGAGCAAATAACTTTAACTAAAGATGCCTACCCTGTCGCAGTTGATGCAATTTATGATTTCATTTCTGGCGTTGATTTTCACAAAATAACTTCTAAATATAATATAAATGCTTGATTTAAAACTCCTTAATTTTTTAAAAGATGCATATAAGAATACCACACACTCTGTGTCTGAGTGTATTTCTTATAATGCATTTTTTACTGTTAAAACCTATTTAAATAGCACAGGGACTGTGTTTTTAGTTCTACCAAATTTACACCAGGCTCAACTTTATTTTGACTATCTTTCCAATATTTTTAACCCAGAGCAGGTTTTGTTTTTTCCAGTAGATGAACTGATTACCCAAATTATGGCCTATTCTTCTAAAGACTTTTTAAGCCAACGCGTAAACACAGTCCACGCACTTTTAAAGGACCAAAGAAAAATAGTAGTCACCAATGACCTTGCTTTAACTAAAAAACTTTTTAGTTTAAGTAAGTACCTAGAAAATCAGGTTTTTATAAAAACTGGTGCGGAGTTAAAACCAGAAACACTCGCCGAAAAGTTAATAACTTTTGGCTACCAAAAAGAGTATACTTTAAGTGCACCTGAGACTTACTCAATTCGCGGCGATATTTTTGATATTTATCCGCTTGGCTTCAAAGATCCAATTAGAATAAACTTTTCAGATGACTTAGTTGAAACAATTAAAACCTTTAGTCTAGACACTCAACTTTCAAAAACCAAAGTTGACACGCTTTCGCTTTTTCCTGCAACAGAACTGTTTTACACAGACCTTGAGTTAAAACAGGCAGAGTTTAAAATCAAGTCTTACTGTAGCAATCTCAACTTGTCTGCTGAAGAAAAAGAAAAGTTAAACAAAGATATGCTTAATTTGGTTAACAGAACTGAACTAGATTCGCTAGGTCTGTATTTAGGTTTCTTTACTGAAAGCATCAATACTATCTTTGATTTTGGCAAATCCAGCGAAGTTATATTTGTAGATAAAGAAAAATACTTAGTTAACAACACTCAACGACAAGACGACCTCGCTCAATTTAAAAGAAGTTTCAACGGTAGTAATTTAATTACGAACACTTTTTTATATGACTTTGAAAAATCGCTTAGCAGAGCGACTTTAGAGTTTCATACAAATGTTTTTTTAAGTGAAAAATATGTGTTTGAGCCTGATTTTTACGCAGGTAACTTTGAAAAATTTTATATCTACAATAAAGATATTTTAAAAAAATACCAAACAGTTTTACTCTTTAAAACAGATGGTGAAAAAAACAAAATCGCAGACTTTCTTTTAGAAAAAGAAATTAAGTTTTCGTGTAGTCTTGACAATAAGGAAGTCAATGTTTGGTTGGTTAAAGACAGTGCGCACCTTTGTTTTATAGACCCTTTTTTAAAAATTGCGGTGTTTTCTGCACATGTTTTGTTCAACTCAAACTCTAAACCCAAAGTTAGATATAAAGCATTACTTGGCAACTCCAAGACACTAGAAAACCCAGATGAACTTACTAAAAATGAATACGTTGTGCACGTTAATTTTGGAATCGGCAAGTATCTAGGTTTAACTACCAATACAATATCTGGATTTAAAAAAGACTATTTACTGCTTGAGTACGCTAACTCAGAAAAAGTATATGTGCCAGTTTCCCAAATTAACTTAGTGTTAAAGTATGCCAAGCCTGGTGCAAATGTTAAGTTAAGTGCGCTAGGCTCTAAAAAATGGACAGCGTCTAAATTAAAAGCCTTTGAAAACGCAAAGGCAGTAGCTAGCCGCTTGATTGCTTTATATGAAGCCAGACACAACTCCAAAGGTACAGAAATTAAAGGGGAGCCTGAACTTGAGCAAGAACTTGCTCAAGACTTTAACTTTGAGTTAACTAAAGACCAAGAAACTGCCATTCAAGCGGTTTTTGCAGACATGGCAAAACCTGTGCCAATGGAAAGGCTGATAATTGGCGACGTTGGTTTTGGGAAAACCGAAGTAGCATTAAGAGCAGCCTACAGAGCAATAATTTCTGGCAAGCAAGTTGCCTATATTTGTCCAACTACAATACTGGCAAGTCAGCAAGCTGAACTTTTTAAATCTAGACTAACTAAGTTTGGAGTAAACGTTGCTGTGCTTTCCCGTTTGGTTGAAAAAACCAAACAAACTAAGTATATTCACGGGCTTAGCACCGGAATTTACGATATTGCGATCGGCACCCACCGTTTACTTTCTAAAGATATTAAGTTTAAGAACTTGGGTTTACTAATAATTGACGAAGAACAACGTTTTGGTGCAATTGACAAAGAAAAAATTAAAGAACTTACTTTAAATGTAGACACGCTTTACTTATCTGCAACTCCAATTCCTCGCACACTTGAGCAAACTCTTTCTGGCTTAAAGTCCTACTCCTTAATTGAAACTCCTCCAAACAACCGCTATCCTGTGCAGACTTATGTGCTTCCACATGAAGACTTAATTGTCAAAGAAATCATTCAAAGAGAGCTTTCTCGCGCAGGCCAAGTTTTTTACCTTTTTAACGATATTGCTAAAATTAAACAAAAGTTAGAAACTTTAAAGGCTCAAGTCCCTGAGGCCAAAATAGCCTACGTGCACAGTAGATTAAATAAAGCAGAAATTGAAAGTATACTTAGCGATTTTGTGGAACACAAAATAGACGTACTTTTAACCACCACTATTGTTGAGTCTGGCATTGACATTGCCAACGCCAATACTTTGATTGTTGAACGCGCTGATCGCTTCGGCTTGGCTCAACTTTATCAACTCAGAGGTAGAGTTGGTAGAAGCGACAAAATAGCCTATGCTTACTTTACTTACCAAAAAGACAAAGAAATGACTGAAGAGGCAAAAAAACGGCTAAGTGCAATTAAGCGCTTTGTTAACCTAGGTTCTGGCTTTGCGATTTCTTTAGAAGACCTTTCAATTAGAGGGGGCGGCGATATTTTTGGCAAAGAACAGTCTGGCTTTATTGAAAGCGTTGGTACACAAATGTATTTAAAGTTAATTTCTGAGCAGTTGACCGGCAAACCTGCGTTTGAAGACACTGACCCCAAAACTTCCATTTACTCACAATCTATTGATCAGACCTACATAGAAAGCGAAAACTTAAGAATTGCTTATCACAAAAAAATCGCGAGACTAACCTCTTTTAAAGAAGCAGAGACCTTACTTAGTGAGTTTAAAGATATTTTTGGCGTAGTTCCCGAATCTGAGCAAAACTATGTACACTCCGTAGTTTTAAAAAAACTAAAACAAAGACTAGATATATTAAATATCTCGCTTGCAAATAAAGAAGTAGGCATAGAATTTAAAAACAGTCCAAATGCTATAATGTCTAAAAAACCAGTCTTGAAGTTTTGTGTCAAAAGCCCAAATGTGCGGCTAAAGTCTACTTTAAACTCAACATTTGTGTATTTAAAAATAGACAATTTAGCAGATTGGACTAAAGAAACCATTTTATTTTTAGAACATCTAGAAAAGGAGGCTGAAAATGCAGATAATTGACGGAATTAAAATCGCTGAACAAATTAAACTACAACTTAAGTCAGAAGTTAAACAACTAAATCAACAAACCAATTTAGTACCAGGTTTGGCAATTGTGTTAGTCGGTTCAGATCCTGCTTCAAAAATTTATGTTGATAAAAAAATCAAAATTGCCTCAAGCCTAGGCTTTCAGGCATCTCTCTTTTCTTTTTCTGAAACTGAACCTGAAAGTAAAGTAATTGCTCAAATTGAAAAACTAAATCAAGATCCTTTATATTCAGGAATTATAGTGCAACTACCTTTGCCAAAAGACTTTGATAAGTTTAAAATACTTGATGCGGTTTCAAAAGAAAAAGATGTAGATGGCTTTAGTTTAGTTTCACAAGGTCTACTTTTTGAAGGTAGAGCAGGTTTTTTGCCTGCCACTGCCAGAGGAATTCTTGAGTTAATTGAAAGCACTGGCACCGAAATTAAAGGTAAAAACTGCACAGTTGTTGGCCGTAGTCTAATCGTTGGACAACCTGTTGCCAAAATTCTTCAAGACAAAAACGCAACTGTTACGGTTTGCCACAGCCACACTAAAAATCTTGAGTTTTTCACTAAAAACGCAGATATTTTAATAGTCGCTGTGGGTATTCCTAATTTTATTAAAGGCAGCATGGTTAAGACAGACTCTGTTGTAATTGATGTTGGGATCAACAAGGTTGGCGGCAAAATAGTAGGCGACCTTGAGTTTACTTCAGTTGCAAAAGTTGCTGCTCACTTAACACCAGTTCCAGGTGGAGTTGGTCCACTTACCGTAGTTTCGCTTTTAAAAAACACACTGGACGCTTTTAAAAAAATAAATAAACTTTAGTACACATGCAAGTAAACTAAAACAAAATATGAGTTTAAACAAGGATAGATATCTATGTAAGTTCTAAACATTGCTTTAACTTCAAATTAACACTTTAAACTAAGGTTTCTTAAACATAAGTTTAACAAAATAAGAGCAAAAAGTTCATTTTTGGTCTTTTCTTTTAACTTACTCTATTGTATAATCTAACAAGTTGCAAAAGTCCTTTTGTTAGACTAAGTTACACCAACTAATTGCAACTTTTTGGAGGTTAAATGAAGGCCTATATCACTGCACGATTTGATTTTGTGGAAATTGAGAAAAAAACTCAAGAACTTGAATCTATTTTTTTGGCAAATAACCTTAAAATAATCGCCAAATCACCTGCTGTGAAAGTTACTCCAACTAGTTTAGTTCAGCCTAAACACAATTTTGCTTTGGCCTATGTTTTAGAAACTATTTTAACTCCGCTTCAACTCTTTATTTTCTTAAATCAATTAAAAGGGAAAGCAGAAATTGGGGAACTTAAAAACTTAACTTGGCTTGAACTTAACTTTATTTACGCAGATGACATTATTTTTAACTTACCTACTTTTAAACTGCCAAACCCAGTTAGATTAACTGATCCAATTCACTTAAACTTACTTTGCAAAATTGAGGCCGAAAAACTAGACCCTGAAAAGAAAACTTCAATTAAAACACTAGCTGAAAAAGTTTCAAAAAAATACGTGCTGGATTACCTTGAGACCAGAGCAGATTTTAATATGGGACTAGAACGCATGAATTATTTTTTAAAGAACTTAGAGTTCTTAAATCAAATTCCTTATATCCACGTAGTTGGAACTAACGGCAAAGGTAGCACTTCGCTTTACATCTCTAAAGCCCTTGAGCGAAATGGATATAAAGTTGGGTTATTTCAGTCACCTTACGTTAAAAGTTTAACTGACTCAATTTCAATTTCAGGCAAGGAAATTACTTTTTCCGAAATTTATTTGATTTTAAATGTCTTAATGCATTTAATCAATATTTCTGATAACAACGGTGTTGAAATTTCTCGTTTTGAACTTGAGTATCTAATTACCTTAATTTATTTTGCAAAAAACAAAATAGACTTTGCAGTCGTAGAAGCAGGCTTAGGTGGTAGAGACGACGCTACTAACGCAACTAAAAATAAACTAGCAACCGTAATTACCAGAGTAGATTTAGATCACACTAAGTTTTTAGGCAAAAACCGCCGTGTGATTTTAGAACATAAAGCCGATGCAATTCGAGAAAACGGTTTAGCGGTTGCCTTGCCTCTTGGCAAGACGCTTGAAAACTATTTACATGATAAATGCAAAGAACGCAATGCTAAGTTAGAAATAGTTAACTTAAAAGAAATCAATAAGGCCAATGTTGGCATTAACGTTTGTAGTTATGAGTATGGTGGTAGGTTAGTTAAGTTAGAGGCTAGAGGTCGCGTCCAAATTCAAAACTCCTTTTTAGCACTAAACGTGTTAAAACATTTAAATGACCGCGGAGTTATTAAAACTGATTTTGATAAAAACGTAGATGCGGTGTGTGAGACTAAATATCAAGGTAGATATGAGTTTATTAAAGAAAACGTCATGATAGACGGTGCTCATAACCTAAATGCTTTTAAAGAACTTTCTCAGTTTATCCGCGATACTCTGCCACAAGGTTCATCTGTGCTTCTTTTAATGTCTTGTATGAAAGACAAAAATTACAACAAGATGGTTGAAGAAATTATTAAGATTAAAAACTTGACTGTATTGACCACTGAAGTCACAATTAAGCCAGACAGAAGTTTAACTTCAATTGAACTTGCCAAAGAGTTTATCGCGCAAGGCGTCAGACCACTTGGTATGGTATCCATCAAGGATTTTATGGCAAAACTAGAAGTTTTTGCCAAAAAATATGACCTGGTTTTAATCGCGGGCTCTCTTTACATGATTACTGAACTTAAGTTAATCTTAGAAGATTTAAAAGAAAAATTAAAAAAAGAATAAGTTTTTTAAAAAAATCCCTTTAATTTTGCAAAAAAATTTTAATGTAAACGCTTACATTTTAAAAATATAACCTGAGTTTTTGCGATGAAAAATTATTTTCGGAGTTATGGGCTTTGTAAAGCCTGTAACTCCATTTTTTCATCTTGTGCAATAAAAATCTAGTTTTTAAACAATTTTAAAATTTCTTTTTCATTCTTAAAATGCTCATTTAACCTGACTGAAAAATACATCGCAAACTTTTCTAAGACCTCATCAATGTAAACTAGTTGGTAATTATTTTCGCCTAATTTTATTGCTTTATACTCTCTAAGTGATCTGATTGCAGCACTGGCAGAAACCTCACCTTTTAGTTTCTTAATTTCAATAATTCTAGTTAAAAACAGTGCTGTCATACAAATTAAAAAATGACCTTTAATGCCTTCAAGTTTTGTGTGATGAATCGGTCTGGTTACCAGAGTAGTTTTTAGAATTCTGAACGACTCTTCAATTTTCCAAAGTGTCTTGTAAGTGTCAATAATTTCTGTAGCAGGTGCGTTTAATTCACTGGTGACCAGCATATTAAAACCATCTAATTGTTCGTCGCTTTTTATTTTTTCAAAATCAATAAAACGTTCCTTAGTAGCATCCAACAGTTCACCATTTATATCTAATATCTCTTCTTGAATATACTTAGAGCCAAACCCATATTTTGTAGTTTTATAAGTTGACTCTTGTCTTAACGCTTTTTCTTGTTTTGCGATAACTCGCTCACGTTCAAGTTTAGTTTTAATCGCGTAGTCTTTTGACCAAAATACCACTCTTTTTTGTGGAATTTCTCTATATTCTTTTTTATCTGTACGGTCGTTTATATTGACACGATTAAAATAATCAACTTTCGTTTTATATTTATAGATTACTTCACCATCTTGATCAGTTACAGTTTGGTAACCTTCTGGGTCTAAAATCCATTGTTTTACTTCACTATTGGCTCCACGAACTGATTCAGAGAAGATATAACCGTCGTTTTCTACGTATGTTTTAACTATATTAGAAGAGCAGTTCAGACCTTTGTCTGCCACTCTAATGACTCTTTCTTTAACCTTAAACTGCTCTTTCATTTCAGTTAAAACCTGGCCAAAAACTGGTTTTTCAGATTCGTTACTAGGATAAAGTTTATAGGCGATCGGAACACCTTCTTGGTCCATCAATAGACCAAGTCCGATTAGCGGATTTGGTCTATTTTCTTTACTTGGCCCCGGCTTTAAAAAGTCTGTAGGTTTATCAATTTCAAAGTAAAAATTGGTGCAATCAAAGTACACTCTTTCTTTTTTTACTAGATAATTTTTTTCATATTCTTTGCGTATCCCCTCAAAAATAACTTCATCGTACTGTTTTTTTCCAAGCAGAGAAATGGCTTTGTACATTTGGTTTGATTTAAAGTTAAAATTATGAAAAAAACTTGGTATAGTTTTGTGATAACTTTCTATTTTTGAAGATGGTGAAATTACTCTTGAGTAAATCAATGCTTCAAAAATATCGATAAAATATACTCAGATTTTGTGCCTTCATATATTTGGATAGCGTCTAAAAACTGCTTTACTTTAAGTTCACTATACAGTCTTTTATAAGGAAAATAACCTAAATTTATCAATTCTGGTTTTCCCGTCGGAATTGGTTCTTTTTTTCTTGTTTTACGCTTTTCGTTTTCCTTTTTGCAAACATCGTTTAAGTATTCAATTGGGTCTGTATAAACCTTTTCAAGTTCATCTAAATAACCGTATGATTTGTAAGTCTTTTGTGTAGTGTTTTTCTTTGCTTTACTGTATCTACCGTCTACGATAGACACGAAAATTCTACCATTTTTTGTAGGGGTTTGTCTCACGAATAAACTCATTATTGTTCTCCTTGTTAGCACATTTGTGCCCAATTACATTATATTTTATTGCACAAGAAAACACAAGTAAAAACACTTTAAAAAAATTTTTTTATTCAAATAAAAAACGGCTCAATAGAGCCGTTAAATCATCTAAAATCGTTTTTATCGCAAAAATAAATCTTGTGCAACTCAAAAAGACGGGTTT
>CAUUIC010000004.1:0-9874 GCA_963545125.1 uncultured Acholeplasmataceae bacterium | reverse complement strand
AACTATACAAAATAGAGACTTTTAGAGTTTACAATGAACAAGGAGTTGCTGAAGCAAACCCGGTTAATCGTGATACTGTATTTACTAAAGAAAAAGCAAAAGGACGCCCTTTTATTGTTAATAACGATAAACACATTTCCTTTATCTATGATTTTCGGCTTCCTGGAATTTTTCAAAACCAAAGACAAAAAACTCAAGTCATTGAACAGGTTCTAAATACTAAAACAAAATTTACAACTTTAGATCCAAAAGCAAACGGCATTGACATTCTTTTTAAGACCTCTCCATTTTACATTTCTGAATTTTTAGGTTGGTTCTATATTGATCCAAACGGCAACCGTATTGATTTAAAGGCAGGCCAAGAATACGACATTCCTAAATTTGTCAAAAGCCAACTTAATTTATTTGCAAACTTTAAAAGTGAAATTGACAATAAAAAAATTGGTGAAGAACTTAATAAAAAAGGCTATGTTGCGGTTTCTTATTTTGATGAACAACAACTTGTGTTTTTTGATATTTTAAAAAAAGGAGAACCGCTTAAAAACCACATTTTCCAAAAACCAGGTTATTTTTTTGAAGGTTGGTATAAAGACCCTGATTTAACTAAGAAAGTTGATTTTACTAAAGCAACTGCAGACGAAAACATTTCTCTTTACTTAAAATCAGTTAAACAGACACAGCCAACCCAACCTAAGCCACAAACTCACACAGTTAACTTTATTACTCCTACAAACGCAAATCGTTTGCTTCCTTTAACTGTGCAAAGTGGTTCTAAATTACACACAAATTATTTAATTCCCTCAATTGTGACTGCGCTTGATGCAAATGGTGATTTACTTGAACTGGATTACTGGAATTTAGTAGACCCGATTACTGGTGCTAAAACTAAGTTTGACATCAACACTCCGATTACCGAAGACATTACTTTAGAAGCAGTAATGCGAAAAAAAGTATTTTCAACTACAACTTATCGTATCAAACGTTTTTATGAAACCACTGATGAAAATCAAAGTTTCTTTGAGGATACTGCTAAGGAAGAAACAATTTACGACCAAAAACCAAATGAAGAGGTTGAGTTACCCACAGACAAGACAACAGCCCCTGAAGGTTTTACTTTGTCTCCAGACACTATAGTTAAAAAAACCATTAAAGAGGGTGGTAGTACTGTATTTGAACTTAGATATCTTCGCCGCCGTTATAGTGTTAACTTTGAAGTTAACTACAACGGAAATTACTTTAAAGGAAAGGCAAGCGAAGAGTCTGAGCAAATTGTTAAGCACGAAGCTAATGCTCAGAAACCTACAAACACTCCTTCAATTGAAGAAGTGGGACACGAGTATACTTTCAAGCATTGGCAGTTAAAAGACGAAATGGGCGGTAGTTACAGCGAAGTTTCTCCTTTTGACTTTAAAAACACCAAAATCACAAAAACTATAACTTTAGTTGCTTATTTTGAAAGAAAGACAGTATCTGCAAACTATACAATTAAACACGTGTTAGAAGGAGTTGACCAAACACCGCAAGAAACAATTACCGAAACTAAATCAGCCTTAGTAGGGCAAAAAGTAGCAATTACCGAACGCGACCGTCTTCCTCAGTTTGAACGGGGCTTTGACGTCTCTTCTTATTTTGAAGAACACACTATTAAAAAAGACAACTCTACAGTTTTTACATTAAGATACTTAAGAAAAAGATTTAAAGTTGACTTTAGCTACAACTCAGGTGTTTCACTTTAGGCACATCTACCCTGTGTCCCTACATAAAGCAAAAAAAGTTGCTGACTATCTGTTTGGTCAAACCTTGAAAGACACAGACCATCCAACTAAAACAGATCCACAAAACTTAAAAACCTACACTTTTGTTGGTTGGAAAGACATCGCAACTGGTTCTATTGTTGATTTTGGTCAAAACATCAAAGTAGACAAAGATATGTTTCTAAAGGCTATTTGGACTGAAGAGACCAAAACCAAGCCAGTGTATTTAAAAACTATTTGGGAAGGTTTAAATGGTCTGCCTGATGAAATTTTTGAAACCAAAATTCAAAATGAAAGAGTAATTGGACAATTTGCACAAATTTCAGACGTAGATATTCAAGCCATAATTTCAGAAATTTTAGCCAAACATCCTCACCCTAACCACGAAAATACCCCACACATTCCGTATTCTGTGACTTCAGTTGAAGTTACTTTAACTCAAGATAAACAATTTTTAAAAGTTTATTTTAAAGCCAAAACTTATACAGTTAACTTTGATTACACCGATTTAGATCCACAATCTGTTGCAGGTGAACTTTTCAATACTTTAACATTTAAGTATGGCGAAGAAATTCCTGCTGCTTTGCTTCAAAAAATGCAAAGGGTTTTAAAAAGAGATAATCTAATTAAAGACTATGTTTTTGAAAAACTAATAGACACAGAAACTGGACAAGAAATTGTTCCTAATTTTGCTTACAACAAAAACCTCAAAATTAAACCAGTTTTCAAGGAATCAGAAATTACAGTATCTGTAACTCCAAAAGTTCACGTTGACGATCAAGACAAAGCAGAAGTTAGCAAGTGGCCTGCACTAAATTTCAAAGCAGGACAAAAATTTACTTTTACTCCAACTCAAATTAAAAAAGGTTGGAAATTTTTAGGTTGGACTACAAAACCAGGTAATGGTGTTGAAGAAATAACTGTTAACCGTTTAACAAAAGAAGTTTATGCAGTTTTTGCACCAGGTGAAACTACTTACACAATTAAACACATTTTTGCTGGAATCACCGGACAAATTGATGAGCGTATTGTTGAGCAAACACACAGCACACAAACTAACTCAAAAGTAACAGTTGATAAAAATAATGCACTGCCAAATACTGACCATGGTTTTGTTGTAAATACACCTGAACAAACTCAAATTATTAAAGCAGATGGCTCTACGGTATTTGAACTTAGATATGCTCGTCGTGAGTTTACAGTTGAGTTTACTGTCAACTACAGAAATAAATTTAGTGGTGCTTTAGTTTCAACTGCACCTCTGACTCAAAAAATTCCGTATGAAGGCAAAATAGAAATCCCCCAAACTCCTACAATTTCTAAACCTGGTCATACCTATACATTTAAACACTGGCAACTTGAAGACGAGATGAAAGGCCAGTATGTTGAAACTGATGCTTTTGACACTACTAACACTAAAATTACTAAAAATATCTCTTTAGTTGCCTATTTTAATGAAGAAATTGCAAATGTAACGTATACAATTAACCACGTGATTGAAGGTGCTGACAATCTACCAAATGAAATTAAGACAGAAATTAAAACAGCACAAGCAAATAGTTCAGTAACAGTTTCTAGTGTCGATCGTTTAACAAACGAATATCAGGATGGATTTGATGTTGCTACTCAAACTCAAACAAAAGAAATTGCCCCAGACGGCTCTACTGTTTTTACCTTGTTTTATTCACGTCGTCGTTTCAATGTTAACTTTGAAGTTAACTTTGAAAACCATTTCAGCGGAGTTTTGGCAACACACGAACAAACTCAGACTGTAAAATACGGAAGTAAAGTAGAAAGACCTGCCGCTAACCCTTCGCTTATCAAACAAGGATATGGCTACCGTTTTGTGCATTGGCAGTTAAAAGACGAAATGAACGGAACTTATAAAAAGGTCAATGCCTTTGATTTTGACACCCAAAAAATTACTAAAGACACAACGCTAGTCGCTTACTTTGAAGAGAAAGTTACCGAGGCTAACTATACAATTAACCACATTATAAAAGGCCTTAGCGGCGAGCCTGACGAAATCATTAAAGACAGCTCAAAAACTGCTAAAATCGGCACGCAAATCACAATCAATCGCGATAACCGCTTAACTAAATTTGACCATGGTTTTGAAGTTGCTCAACAAAACCAAACTAAAACTATTGAAGCCAATGGTTCAACTGTATTTGAACTTGTCTATGCACGCCGTAAATACCGCGTAAATTTTGTTGTTAACTTCAACAATTATTTTGCTGGCGCCATAGCTTCGCCAGAGCCTGAGCAAATAGTTGAATATGGCGGCAAAGTTCAGCAACCTCAAACTTTGCCAACCCTTACTAAATCTGGAAACACCTATACATTTAAACATTGGCAACTTCAAAGCGAAATGGGCAATTACTACCGCGAAGTTTCTGCTTTTGATTTTGTCAATACCAAAGTTTCTGGCAACTTAACTTTAGTTGCTTACTTTGAACACAAAGCAATCTCTGCAAAATATACAATTAAGCACATCATTAAAGGTTTAAACGGTGCAAATGACGAGATTATTGAAGAAAACCACAACACTGCACAAGTTGGCACTAACATCACAATTGATCGCAACAACCGTTTAACTAAATATGATAGTGGTTTTACTGTAGATACACAAAGCCAAACTAAAGAAATCACGGCTGACGGACAAACTACTTTTACTCTAGTCTACAAACGCCGCACTTACGTAGTTAACTTTGAAGTAAACCCAGACAACCACTTTAAAAACGTTCAAGCATCTTCTGTTTTAAATCAAAGTGTTGAGTTTGAAGGTAAGGCTACCTTGCCAAATCCAAATCCTGACTTAACTAAACCAGGCTACACCTATACTTTCAAACACTGGCAACTTAAAGACGAAATGGGCAATGTTTACCGCGAAGTTTCTGCTTTTGATTTTGCAAACACAAAGATCACTAAAAACACTACATTAGTTGCTTATTTTGAAGAAAGACCTACATCTGCTACTTATACAATTAGACACGTTCTTACAGGTATTCCTGGTCAAATTCAAGACATTGTCGAAACCCAGACTAAAACTGCACTAATCGGTTCTACTGTAAAAGTTTCTGAGAATCACGCACTTGCGAAGTTTACAAATCATTTTTACTTAGAAAACCAAAGTGAAGAAAAAACTATTGAAGCCGACGGTTCAACTGTCTTTACTTTAAGATACAAAAGAAAAACTTACTTAGTTACCTACAGCTACAATTCAGGTACTTTAAACAACGCAGGTCAAATCACTGTTAACTATTTATATCAAGAGAAGTTAAGAGATGTTCCGCATCCTTCTAAAACTGATCCAACTGGTCAAAAAACTTATAATTTCTCCGCTTGGGTTTTTGCTCAAAACAACCAAGTTGTAGACTTTTCTAAAAACTTAGAAGTTGAAAGCAACTTGGTTTTAAAAGCCAAATGGACTGAAGAGAAAATTACTCGCCCAGTTTACCTAAAAATGGTGTTTGAAGGCTTAAATTCAGGACAAGAAGAAATCCTGGAATTTGAAATCAAGAAAAAACGATTTGTCGGCCAAAGCGCCTTGCTTTCAGACGCAGACATTCAGGCTGAGTTAGCTGGATATCTGCAAAACAACTCACATCCTAACCACGAGACCACTCCTTATTTGGCAAACTCAAATACTCAGTTAACTGTTGAAAATACCAACGAAAAACAATACCTAACTGCTTACTTTAAAGCCAGAACTTACTTGGTTAATTTTGAACTGCAAGGACTGGAGCCAAATAGTGTGCCTCAGGCTTTAAGACAAACTACTTACCTTAAATACACAAAGACAATACCACAAGAACTTATTGACCAAATGAAAATGGTTAAAAAGCCAGAAAGTTTAACTAAAGACTACGAATTTGAAAAAATCATTGACACCCAAACTGGCAACGAAATAAATCCAAATACAGCCTACAACAAAAATGTAACTTTCCGCGCTGTTTTTAAAGAAAAACCACTTAACTTATCTGTAATTCCGCGAGTTTCTCAGTCAGACTTAGATAAAGCAAACGTAGCCGAATGGCCAGCACAATCCGTGGTTGCAGGTGAAAAATTCACCTGGGAACCAAAACTAACCGACATTAAAAAAGGCTGGAAGTTTGTAGGTTGGAGTTTAACTCCAAACGGAGACGCAAAAGAAATTACTCTAACTCGTAAAGTTAAAGAAGTTTATGCTGTTTTTAAACCACACGAAACAACTTACACAATTAAACACATAATTTCTGGAATTCAAGGTGAGATTCAAGACAAAACAGAAACTACTGTTTTAAACGCTAAAACTAACTCAGAAGTAACAGTCACACAAAGCGATCGTTTAACTCATTTAGACGCTGGTTTTAATGTCAATACTCCAAACCAAACCAAAGTAATTCAAGCAGACGGTTCTACTGTGTTTGAACTCAGATATGTGCGTCGTACCTTCCTGGTCAACTTTACAGTTAACTTTAAAAACCAGATTAAAAATGCATCTATTTCTTCAACTCCACCTACTCAAACTGTCTTATTTGAAGGAAAAGTCAAAGCACCTGCAAACCCAGCAATAGCCAAAGCAGGCAGAGTTTATCAGTTTTTTCACTGGCAACTTGAGGCTCAAATGAATGGACAGTATTCAGAGCAGCCTGCTTATGATTTTGCGCAAAAAGTTACACAAGACCTTTCTTTGGTTGCTTACTTTAAAGAAACCACTACGATAGTTAAATATACAATTAAGCACGTGTTTGAACCGCTTCTTGGACAAGTTGCAAAAGAAATTATAGACGACACAAATAAAGCCGAAATCGGTACAGAAATCACTGTTAATCAAGATGCTTTCTTGACACAATATTCAGCAGGTTTCTACGTGCTTGACCAAAGTGAAACTAAAACAATTTTAGCAGACGGCTCTACTACCTTTACTCTACACTACACTCGCCGCAGATTTAAAGTAAACTTTATTGTGAACTTCAAACAATACTTTACAGATGTTAATGTTTCTAACGAAAGTCCACAAACTATTGCTTACGAAGATAAAGTTAAACGTCCCCAAACTGACCCTTCACTGTCTAAACCAGGTTTTGTCTACCGTTTTATTCACTGGCAGTTGCTAGACGAAATGAACGGGCAATACACCAAAGTAGACGCCTTTGATTTTGCAAATCAAACTGTTTCAAAACCACTTACTTTAGTTGCTTACTTTGAAGAAGAGTCTTTATTTGCAAAATACACAATTAAACATATTTTAAAAGCACTTCCTGGACAGCAAGACGAAGTTATTAAAGAAGAACACCAAGGTGAAATCGGCTCTGAAGTCATTGTTAACAAAAACAATAGATTAAAACAATTTGACCACGGTTTTGATGTTGCTGAACAATACCAGGCAAAAAACATCAAAAAAGACGGAACCACTTTGTATACTTTAATCTACACTCGCCGTGTCTTTAAAGTGAACTTTGAAGTTAACTTCAATGGTGGATATTTTTCAGGAGCAGTGGCTTCCGTTGAAGCCGAGCAAAATGTTTTATTTGAAGCACATGCTACAAAACCAACTAAGATTCCAACACTTGGCAAACAAGGCTTTGTTTACGAATTTAAACGTTGGCAGTTAAAAGATGAAATGTACGGTAGTTACCGCGAAGTTTCTACTTTTAACTTTGCAACTAGAAAAATTACTAAAGACACAACCTTAGTTGCTTATTTTGAAGAAATTAAAACTTTTGCCAAATACACCATTAACCATGTCTTTGAAGGTCTTGACAACGCATCGGCTACCACAATTTCCGATACCACTAAAATGGCACAAATCGGCAAGTCAGTTACAGTTGATTACCGCGACCGTCTGACTGCTCACGATAATGGTTTTACTGTAGACACCCAAACCCAAACTAAAGAAATTCAGGCAGACGGCTCAACTACTTTTACTCTGCACTACACTCGCCGCCGCTTTAATGTAGATTTTCGCGTTAACTATGGATACTTTAGTAATGTTAGCGCCTCTAGTCAAGACAGCCAAATTGTACAGTTTGGCGCAAAAGTTCAAATGCCTGGACAAACCCCAACCTTAACTAAAGTTGGTTTTGACTATACCTTTAAACACTGGCAACTTGAAAGCGAAATGAATGGTCGCTATATTGAAGTGTTTGCTTTTAATTTTGCTAACTTTACAGTTTCAAGCAACATTGTTTTAGTTGCTTATTTCACCGAAGAAATTACACAGGCTAAATATACAATTAAGCATGTCTTAGAAGGAATTGAGCAAATTGCGGAAGTTGTTGAAAAAGAAGAAAAACGTGCACAAGTTGGTGCAAAAATTACAGTTTCTGCGCTAGACATTTTAAAGAAATACGAAGATGGCTTTGAGATTCTTGGCGACCCTCAAGAAAAAATTATCACTAAAGACGGAAAAACTGAGTTTACGCTAAGCTACTCAAGAAAAACGTTTAAAGTTAACTTTAATTTCAACACTGGTGTTTTAAACGGAGAAACTCAAAAAACCGTTGACTTTAAGTACCAAGAGCAACTTAAAGACCCAGGTTTACCACAAAAAACCGACCCAACTCACCAAAAATCTTATACTTTTATGGGTTGGCAAAATCAAGACAGTTTATCTCAAGTCCTTAATTTCCCAACTAACTTTAGGGTAGTTTCTGATCTGAACCTAAGAGCAACCTGGCAAGAAACTAAATCTGTTAGAAAAATCTACTTAAGATTCATTTTTGAAAGTCTTAAAGAAGGTGTATTAGACGAAGAAGTAGAAACCCCGCTTTCTAATTTAAAATCAGTGGGCGAACTTATTAGTACAAGTGTCTACGATATCCAAAGCGATATTAGTGCTTTCTTTAATAAAAATCCACATCCTAACCACAAAACTCTTTTACTTTCTAAGTCAATAACTGAGTTAATAGTCACCACATCTTTTGAAAAACAATATTTAACTCTTTACTACAAAGCCGAAACTTACGATGTTTACTTTAACTACGCAGGTCTAGACGATTCTTCCTTCCCTGCTGAGTTTAAACGACCAATTACCCTTAAGTACTCACAACTTCTGCCTGCCGAAGTTGTAGATAAAATGAAGACTGCTTTAAAACCTGGAACTGAAACTCACGACTTTGTGTTTGATAAATTGATGGTTGAAGGCAACGAGTTTGACCCAACATTTGCTTACAACAGACGAATCGCTATTACTCCGACTTACGTTGCAAAAACTATCTTAATGGAAATTACACCAACAGTTTCTAATGTAGATTTAGAAAAAGCAGAGCTTGTAGAATGGCCTAAACAAAAGTTCTACACAGGTGAAGTCTTTAAGTTCACACCAAAGCCAACCGATATTAAAAAAGGTTGGAAATTCCTTGGCTGGAGTTTAACTCCTGCTTTTGGTTCAAATCCTGGCGATATTAAAGTTACTCGTTTTGTTACTAGAGTCTACGCTGTCTTTAAACAAGGCGAGACAACCTACACTATTAACCACATCTTAAAAGGTATACCTGGCGAAATTGAAGACAAAACTATTAAAGAAACAAAACAAGCAGAAAGCTATAAAAACGTTTCTGTATATCCGGATTCTAATAAACTGCCAGGTGATGAATACAGATATAAATTCAGCGTAATTTCACCAAAAACCGAGAAAAAAATTCAACCAGACGGATCTACTGTGTTTAATTTAGTCTATCAACGCAATTACTTTAAAGTTACTTTTATTACAAACTTTAAAGATAGAGTCAAAGGATACGAGAGTATCTCTGAATACGACGCAGAGATGGTTCAGTATCAAGGCAAAATTAAGCAACCAGACACTCCGTTTATTCAGTTTCATGGCCGCACTTACACTTTTGTGCACTGGCAGTTGGCTAAGCCAATGAACGGACAGTACACTAAACAAGATGCTTTTGATTTTACCAAAGACCAAATCATAGAAGAGACTGAACTAATTGCTTATTTTGAAGAAACTATACATAAAGTTAATTTTGAAATCGTACACTTTTTAGAAAAGAAAGGTGAGTCAAGTGAACTTGACAATCAGTTTGAAGAGGTTGTGGAAACTATTCAAGACTGGCCAGTTGAAAAAGGCGCTACTTACGTTAAATCAACTAATTTAGTTGACGATGACTATGAACTTTTTGACA
>CAUUIC010000003.1:0-10692 GCA_963545125.1 uncultured Acholeplasmataceae bacterium | reverse complement strand
ACATTCTTCTTCTAACGATGTTTGGTTTTTTGATACTTCACAAATTAGATTTTGGATTTCGGCTTTAGTGACAATACCTGCTTCATACATAGCAACAAGATATTCTGATAATTCGTATGGGTATTTTTCAACACCTTTTAGGTTTATAAACTTTATCTCATTTAAAACAGTTGGCTTTGCTAAAGGGTCGTTTTCATAACTTTTAACAGCAACATCATATCCAATTTGCCACTCTATATAGCTATCTTTAGAGTAAGGAATTTTGTCAGTAGAAAAACCCTCACCATAATCGTTTACAGTTTTCCTAGTTTTCCATCTAAACTTGCCTTTGTTTTTAACAGGAATACTAATATGAACTTTATTATTTTTAACAAAAAATATTTTACTTTCTTTCATTTTATTTACCTTTTAACATAATTTTATCAAAAATACATATTAAAAGACATTTACATTTATTACATATTTGTAATATAGAAAATTAAATTAAAAAATATACATTTTTTTTAAACAGTCACTAAGAATTTTTTCGTTTTCTAATTCATTACCATACTCAATTTCAATATCTTTTTTTGAAAAATATTTCCTAACTAATAAATTATTATTAAATGCGTAATAAGCTGAAGCATTTTTAAATTCTTTAGTTACCTTTTTTGGATATAATGGCGATAAATTTCCATAAATATATTTGTTTATTTGAGGTTTAAAATTGTTTTTAAAAAATAAAACCCAACCATATTTATACAGACTCTCTATCTTAACCTCTACTCCATTTGAAACATCTCCTTCAATAAAGGTTGTGTTTCTCATTAAAGCGTTTATGTCTCTTAATGTGTAAAATTGTAAGCCGTTGTGTTTTCCTTTTTTTGGATATTTATCAACTATATTATCAATTGTTTTAATATTTGAAAAAACTATTTTTTTACAACTATTGTAAACATTAAACTCAAAGTCATTGATAAAATCAAAATTCATTCCTTGCAAATCACGCTCATATAGAGATGCAACAACTGGAAATTCAGAATTTGTCTTCTTTATAGATTCAAAGTGTCTGCTAGAAAAAATAACTGATTTTATTAATTTATAATTTTCTTTAAAAAAACCTAAAGCCCTAAAATTATTTTTTTTAATAAGATATGCAAGAGGGTGCAGTACACAAATATATTTAGCTTCTAGTTTAGAATAAGTTTTTAAAAAAGAAACTCCTAAATCTCTAGAAGATACACTTTCATCGCAAATAAGTGAACCTTTTTCACCTTTTTTATATAAACTTGTTACATCGTTATATGGTGGGTTGCCAATAACTATCAGTTCGTCTTCAGAGCTTAGTTTATATTTATCCCTACTAACATTTAATAGCGAATTTTCATAATAAATTTGAATTTTTGGATATTCTTGTTTTAATAATCTATAAGACATTTCGTCGCATTCAGTAGCAAAACATCTCTTGCCTTTGCTGCTAAATTGTTGTAAAAAAGCACCATATCCCGAACCAAAATCTCCTATTATGCTGTTTAAACTAATATACTTATCTAAAAGTTCAGAAACCAAAGTAACTAAATATTGAGGAGTGAAAATGCTGCCATTTTTAATAATTTCTTCTTTAGATAAGTGTTTTATATTCGAAGAATCAACCATTTTAACTCCTTAAAAATATAATTGTTAAAAAAATAGTTTCGTGAACACATTAACATTTAAAGATTAACCATATTTATTTACACAATGTGTGTAGCTTTGTTATTATTTGAATATAAATTATTAAAATGTATATTTGAATATAGCTATTATTTTACAGTTAAATCGTTAAAAATTTAAAATGTTTATGCAATAAACAATAATAATTATGGTAGGCCCAGTAGGGTTCGAACCCACGATCGCAGAGTCAGAGTCTGCTGCCTTACCGCTTGGCGATGGGCCTAGATTTGCTATTTGTAGTATAGCAAATTGTTTATGTTTATATGATAATTCAGGATGTGTTAATTATTTAGTTTTACCAAAACCAAGTACATCTAAAATTTGATTTTGAGAAATTTCACCAATCCTTAGAAACTCAGGGTGATTGTTAAATAATTTAACAATAGTTGAAGGTAAATTACTAAATGTTGCTTCGTTTTCATCAAAAACATAATGTTGAACTTTGTCATTAAAAGTTTCTTTTATTTCAACGGAAGAAGTTAACGGATTATCGCCAGAAATATTGCAAGAAGTTACTCTAAGTGGACCATTTTTTTGGATAATTTCTAAAGTTTGTTTGTGTCTCGGCATTCTAACCGCCACAGTTTCGCCTAGCAACGCCAAAAACTCTTTTTTAGTTTTTAAAATTAAAGTTAGCGCGCCTGGCCAAAAATGATTGGCAAGTTTTAACTCCTGTTCTGAAAAACAAGCAAACTGACTTGCCTGCTCAACTGATGAAACTAAGACAGGAATAGCCTTTTGAAATGGTCTTTTTTTAATTTCAAAAAGACGTGCTAAAGTGTCTGTTGCCTGCAATTTACACCCAATTCCATACACTGTATCGGTTGGCAATACAATAATATCGCTTTCTTTTAAAATGATTTCATTCATTAATTCATATCTCCGAAATCAAAGCAAATCGCACATTCTCGCGTTCATCCAAGTGAAACTCAACTTTAAAACCATTTGGCAAATTTGTTTCAATTAACTGTTTGTGAGTGGGTGAGATTTCTAAAATTAAGTGACCGCCTGGATTTAAGTATTTAGGAAAATCTGAAAGTATTTTTTTAATAACTGCAAATCCGTTATTTTCGGCATACAAGGCGATTTTAGGTTCAAAATTAACATTTTTAGAAATATATTCACCCTTAGTCAAATAGGGTGGATTTGCTGTAATTAAATCAAACTTAGTGTTGATTTTTTCAAACAAATCACTTTGAATAAGTTCCACATCTGCATGTAGATTTTTTGCGTTTTGTTTTGCTACTTTTAAGGCTTTTTTAGAAACATCAGAAAGTATAACTTGAGCGGTTGGCACTTCTTTTTTTAAAGTAAGACCTATACAACCACTTCCTGTGCATATATCTAAAACAGAATTAAACGAAAGAGTTTTGGTCAAATCTATCAAAAGTTCTGTGGTAAACTTGGGTATTAAAACATTTTTGTTTACTTTAAAGTCATATCCGTAGAAGTTTTGTCTGCCAAGTAAATACTGAACAGGTAAGTTTTTTTCAAAAATTCGTTTCAAGATTTTAATGAACTTTAAATTTTGAAAATAAGTTAATTTTAAGTCTTGAACTAAATAAAGTTCAAACTTAGCCTTATTTAAAATTTGACTAAGGACAAGTTCTACAATATTTTCTTCAAGTTCGTGTTTAGAAAACAATTCTTGATAATAACTAAGCAAAGCCCTTACTTGTCTAGTCTTTATTTTCGGCAAGCGCACGACGTTCAAATTCCTGTAGTAAAGGGTCAATTATTAAGGCTACATTTCCGTCAATAATTGAGTCTAGTCTTTGTAAAGTCAAGCCAATTCTGTGGTCAGTTACTCGGTTTTGCGGGTAGTTGTAGGTTCTGATTTTTTCAGAACGCTGACCACGTCCGACCAGTTCTCGTCTAAGTTCACCTTCTTTGCCGGCTTTCTCTTGCATCATTTGGTCGTATAGTCTAGATTTCAAAACAATGTAAGCAGAGTCTTTGTTTTCGTGTTGAGACTTTCCGTCTTGACAAGAAACCACTGTGTTTGTTGGAATATGCGTTAGTCTAACTGCTGATTTTGTAGTGTTAACAGATTGCCCGCCTGGGCCACTTGAACAAAAATAATCTACTCTGATCTCTTCCCAAGGTAAATTAAAGTCAATTTCTTCGGCTTCAGGAGTCACATATACTGTAGAGGTTGAAGTGTGGACACGACCCATACTTTCGGTTTTCGGAACTCGCTGAACTCTGTGCACTCCAGACTCATATTTAAGCACGGAAAAGGCGTTTTCACCTTTAATCATAAACTCAATTGCCGAAAACCCACCTTGGGTACCTGGAGTTGAGTTCAGGACTTCAACCTTCCAGCCTTTGCTGTCGGCAAAACGCTGATACATACGAAAAAGGTCACCTGCAAAAATATTGGCCTCATCTCCTCCGGTTGCTCCTTTAATTTCCACAATTACGTTTTTATCGTCATCCGGATCTTTTGGAAGTAAGAGCACTTTTAGTCTTTCTTCAAGAATTTTGATTTTTTCTGTCAACTCTACTTTTTCTTCGTGAATTAATTCCATCATTGAGGGGTCTTCAATTTGGTTAAGTTCTTTTAATTGCGTGTTAAGGTCTTTGTAGGCAAGGTAAGTTTCTACAATCGGTTTTAATTTAGCAAATTGCTTAGACAGTTTAGTCATAGTTTTAACGTCTTGAACTTCGGCGAGTTGACGCTCAAGTTCTTGGTAAACTGAGTAGGTTTCTTCTAATCTTTCAAACATATGCTTTATTCTCTTTTTGTGTAGTCGTTGTTGCTTTTATCTACACCAAACTCATTGAACTTAGAGTGATTTAAGATAAAGTCATAGTTGATAAAGATATTAGCCTCACCACGACGGTTTTTGGCAATAGTCAACGAAACTTGTTTTACATTTCTGTTAATTTGATTGGCGTTGTCAGCAAAATAAGCAGGATCGCTTTCCTGCATAGTAGTGATAATTGCGTCTTGCAGAGAAGTCTCAGGTTCGTGGATAAACAATATAACGTCGGCGTCTTGTTCAATCGCCCCAGACTCGCGCAGATCTGAAAGCAGCGGAGTCTTAGACTCACGACGTTCAACTTGACGAGAAAGCTGAGAAAGACATAGCACTGGAACTTGAAGTTCACGGGCAAGTTGTTTTAAAGCACGCGAGTTTTTAGCCACTTCGTTTTCACGACTCATTGATCTAGAAACATCCCCTTCAAGTAATTGTAAGTAGTCAATTACGATAAAATCAAGTTTGTTTTTGCTTTTAAGTTGTCTACATTTTGCGCGAATATCGTTGACATTGTTGCTAATTGAGTCGTCAAAAATAATGTTTAAGTTTTTTACAATAGACTGTGCTTGCTCAGTGGCTGTCCATTCGTCTGCACCCATATAACCTGTGCTTAGGCGGTGACTGTCAATCATTCCGACGTTGGCCATAATTCGTTGAGTTAACTGCAGATTAGACATTTCTAGCGAAAAGAAGGCAACATGCTTGCCAGAATGCGCAACATTGACAGCTAAGTTAATTGCAAACGCAGTTTTACCAGCACCAGGTCGTGCTGCTAAAATAATTAACTCCTCGGCTCTAAGTCCACCAAGTACGTGGTCAAGGCGAGGATACTCAGTTCTAAGTCCGTTAATGCCTTCACTGGAGTTTGCTAGCAGTTTAGCCTCTTGCACAACCAGATCCGCAACTTCTCCGACTGTGGTAAAGCCACCAACTGTGCGTTTTTTAGTAATCCCGAAAAGTTCGGCTTCTGCCCAGTCAAAAAGTTCTGAGTATTTCTCTGAGTTTAGCATAGCGCGTTCAGACATTTTTTTACTTAGCTCAATAATTTCTCGCTTAAAGGCGTATCCCTTAATTGTGTTAATGTATGACTTAAAGTAAGAACTGGTTGCAACTAAATCAGAAAGTTCAAGAGTATACTGGTTTTCGGCAATTGGCAAACTACCGCGGTAAAAAGTTTTCAGTTCATCTAAGACATCTGGCAGCGTAAAAATTTCTTTAGTTTGACCGCACTTAAGCATAGCCTTGAAAACATTTTGGTGTTTCTCTAAATAAAACATCTCAGGTGCCAAAAAATCTGCGACTTCAACTAAAATTTTGGGATCTGCAAAAATAGCGGCCAAAAGTGCACGTTCTGCTTCTTCTGAAAAAGGAATTGCAGGCAACGCGTTTGTTAAATTATTATTTGGTTTTTTGGACTGCATCATGATTTTGAGTGCGAACATCAACGGTTAGTTTGGCAATAAAGTCTTTATTGAAGCGAATTGTTGCCAAAAAGCGGCCAGTTGAGTTAATAGGGTTTTCCAGTTCTACTTTTTTCTTATCAATTATAATTTCGTGTTGTTCAGCTAAAGCGTCAGCTATGTGTTTAGCAGTTACCGCGCCAAACATTTTACCGCCTTCGCCAGTTTTAACATTGACAACCACAGTTTTAGTTTCAATGTTGGCTTTCAGTGCACTATACATTTTAGCGGCTTCTTTTTCTTGTTCGGCTTTCTCTATAAAAAACTGCTCGCGGGCTTTTAAGTTCTCTTCGCTTGCAGGCTCGGCGATACCTTCGTTAAATAAATATTTAGCATAGCCTGCTGTTACTTCAATTAAATCACGGGCTTTGTTTTTCTTAAAATCTTTTTTTAAAATAACTTTCATATTTTCTCCCTTTTGGTTGTATTCAGCGTCTACTATGTATCTTAGTTTGATTGCAACTTCGTTGATGTTAGCGTTTGTAACTTTTGCAGCCGCTGCCTGGAAGTGTCCACCACCACCAATTTGCTCTAAAATCAACTGAACATTGATATTTTGTTTAATAGACCTGGCAGAAACATAGACATCTTCACCAATTTTGGCAATCGCAAACGCAGCGTCAATGTTTTCAATTTTAACAGCAGCCTCAGCGATTTGGGCAAGTAGCGTGCGGTCGTTGATTTGTTCGTATACCGAAATAAAGCCAAAACGGTCTAAGAAAACTTGCAAGCCTGCCACTGCGTCGTTGATTAACTGAACAGAGGCTAGTTGGTTTCTGAGCCAGTCTTTAACTAAAATCATGTTTGCGCCTTTTTCTTTTAAGTAAGAACAAGTCGCAAAAGTATTGGCGCTGGTTCTAAAAGTAAAGGAATTGGTGTCAACCACTATTCCGGCTAAAACAGCAGAAGCTTCGGTTTGAGTTAAACTTAACTTCAGTCCGAAGAACGGGATTAAGGAAATAATCATTTCACAAACCGATGAAGTGTTTGGTTCAATAAACTGAAATAAAGCTTTTTCAAAATTACCTTGTACTTGGCGGTGATGATCAATGGTTAAAACTCTTTTTGCTTTTTGATAGATATTAGTTGAGATCAATCTAGCTTCAATTGAAGTGTCTACGCAAATTAACAAAGTTTCTTCAGAAATTAGTGACAAAATTTGCTCTTCACTTAAAAAAGTACTTAAGAAACGTGGATTTTCAGAAAGCACAGTTTTGGCAACTTTACGAGCAGTTTCATCAAACTGAGTTTCGCAGTAGTATAAGTACACTCCGTCTTTTTTTACTTCTTTGGCAATTAAATAAAGCAGTAGCGCTGAGCCAAATGAATCTGTGTCGGTGTCGGTGTGTCCCATAATTACAACGTTTTTTGCGCGATTAATTTCTGCTTTAATAGTTTCTGCGTTAAAACGAGAAGAAACAGCGTTGTGTTTTTGCACAGAATCTACTTTTGCCCCAAAAAACTGAACATTTTCATTCTCTATATTGACGACTGCTTGTCCACCACCACGGTTTTGAGCAAGTTCTAAGGCTTCTTGGGCGATTTGTGCGTTTTTAAGTAAGTCCAGCGTAGCCCAGGCAGCGACACCAATGGAAAGCGAAACTAAGACGTTGTTGTCTTTAGAAAGTTGGTTGATTTGGTCAATTATTTCAAACTTCGCGCCAATCATTTTATCTAGGTTAAGGCGGTCTGTAACAAACAAGAACTTTTCGTTGCCGAAACTCTTAAAGAAGCACGAAAACTTAGCGAACCATTCAGAGATTTGAATAAAAAACTTAGATCTAAGCGCAGACTGTTGTGCAATTTCTAGTTTGGTAAGTTGCTCGTCTAAGTTTTCAATTTCAATAAACCCGATAACTGTAGTTTTATTGAAATAAAGTTGACGCAAGTGCTCACGTTCCGAAACATCGTACATCAAAATAGAGTGAACTGAATTGTCGTAAATTACGTCAAAGTCGCGTTGGTTAATTTTAAATAAAAATGGTGATTGGTAAGTCTCAATTTGCTTAGCAAGTTCTTTTGAAAACTCGCTCAAAGCAGTGTGCGTAGTTAACTCAGAAAAAATCTTTTTGGCGTATTCGTTGACAAAACTAACTTCGGCAAGCTCATTTAGAGCCAGCACACAAATTGGGAGTTGATTAAGCAGTTTATCTGAAATCTCGTTGATGTTAAAAGAAACTTCTGACCACATTTCAAGGCGTTTGTTTAACTTGGTTTCTGTGTTTTTCGTTTTAGTTTTAATCAGTAAAATTAAACTTAAGAAAAATGAAACTAAAGTTAAAAAAACTAAAGAAAGAGCAGCAATAGAAACTGCTTTTTTACTTTCAGTAAAGTGTGGGGGGAAGATAAAAAGTAAAACTAAAGAGGTCACAAGGGTGACTGAAGTTGTTGCTAAAAATAGGTATTTTTTCATTTAAAACCTCCTTAATTTATATATATTATAGCTTATTTAAACGGGTTTTTTGAGTGTTTAATGTGTGTTTTTTGTCAATAGAAACTAAAAAAAACTGGGGGATTTCAAGGGATTTTTGTGCAAGCGAAATACAGCCTGCCTGCGGTTTTAAAAACCTATAGGATTTGACCATTGGAAATGAGATTTTCGCGTCAATTTCGTGAATCGGCAAAGGAAGCCCTTCCATTTTAAAATAAGCCTCGGCTGTCGTCCAAAGTTTAAAGAAGTATTCAACTTGGTTTGATTGGGTTAAAAAAACATGATGGATGTTTTTAGAAAAGCCTCTGAGCAGCACAGAAAAGTCTCGGTTTTTGAAAAACTCACAATCTACGCCAATGGGTTTGGTAGAGATAGCGACTGCGATTAGTCCTGGCTTGTTTGAAATAGAGATATAAAACTTAGACAAAAAACAGTAGTTATAAGGTGTTTTGTAGTAATTTATTTGCTTAGTTGTTGTAAAAAAGTTATCAGTTAAAACTTTATTTAAAAGTAAATGCTTTAACACTGAGTAAAGTTTTTTATCGGGCAAATCTATAAAGTCTACATCTGGATTCGCCTGAACTATTGCCTTGGCGCAAGTTGCTTGCGTATAGGTAAGTAAATAGATTTTTTTCATAATTTATTTATTGTTGTTTTTTTAAGTAAAAAAAGAACCAGGTTAAAATCGGTTCTTTTTTAAAAAATTATAAATTCTTATTCTTTTACGAAAGGAAGTAGCGCCATGTGGCGAGCACGTTTGATTGCAATTGCAAGTTGACGTTGCCATTTAGCACAAGTTCCGGTCATTCTACGAGGTAAAATTTTACCACGTTCAGAGATGAATTTTTTAAGTAGTTCAACGTCTGTGAAATCAATTTTCTCAACTTTGTTTTGAGTGAAATAACAAACTTTGCGTCTACGTTTAAATTGTCTTTTTTGCATGTGTTAATTCTCCTAAAAAATTTTTAAAAATTCAAACCTAAAGGTCTAAATCAGAGTTGTCAGATTTTGGTGAATCTGGGTTTAAAGGGTTGTCTGCCTGCATGTCGCCAAAAGATTCAGTTTGGCCTTGATTTGATTGTGGTGCATAAGCAGATACAAACTCGCCACGTTCTTGGCGTTCACGAATACGACGTTCTCTTTCTTCACGAGTCGAAAGCATGTCAACTGAGTCTACAATTATTTCAAAAGTCAAAAAAGACTCTCCATTTTTTTCAACAAAACTACGTGAACGAACTTCGCCTTCTATAGCCACTAAATCGCCTCGGTGAGCGAAGTTAGCAATAAAATCAGCGGGTGCCTTGAAAGCCACACAATGAAAGAAATCAGCCTGTTCTTTAGCGAAGCGAGAAACCGCTAAACTAAAGGTGGTGAAGGTTGAACCTTCTCTAGTTTTTCTGGAAACTGGGTCTTGAGCCAAGCGGCCTGTTACCGCAATTCTATTCATTATTCTTCTTCCTTAACGGTGATATCGCGAATAATGTTTTCATTGATTCTAATCAAGCGGTTAAACTCTTTAATGCCTTCTGGTGTAGTAGACACTTTAAGTTGAACATAATAGCCTGATTTAAAACCTTGAATTTCATATTGAAGTTCTTTAATGCCAAGTTCTTTTAACTCAAGTAACTCAGAGTTATGTTGGGTAAAAACAGCATTTAAAGAATTGATAACTTCCTTGATTTTATCGCTATCAAGGGTAGGTTTAATAATATACATCGCAAAATATGTACTGTTCATATATTCCTCCTTATGGTTTAAGCAGCTGACTATTTAGGTCAGCAAGGTGTTTTGCAACAAAAAAATTATACCACATTCATATGTTTTAATGGAATTAATCAGTTGAACACATATTTTATTTTTGGTCTAAGCCCTTTACCTTTTTAGTAACTTTTTCAATTATTTCCTTGGGCAAAAACACCTCCATTTGCACATTATTTTTAATTAGTTCTTTGATATTTTTAGAAGAAATAAAAAGAAATTTGTTTTCAGAAATTAAGTAAATTGTGTCGATTTTAGGGGCAAGTATGCGGTTAAAATTAAATAGGGTTTGTTCGTATTGTAAATCTATTGTATTACGAATACCACGAGCTATTAGTGAAATGTTGTGTTTTTCAAGAAACTCAACAGTTAGCCCTGAGTGCAAGTGTACTTCTACATTTGGAAGATCTCTACAGACTATTTCTGTAAGTTTAGCACGCTCAGAATGCGTGAATAAATATGTTTTTTCTGGATTTGTTGAAACTAAAACTATCACCTTTTGAAACTGGTGAGCAAGTCTTTTAATAATTTCTAAATGGCCCAAAGTTATCGGATCAAAAGAACCTGGAAAACATATAATATGTGG
>CAUUIC010000002.1:0-11693 GCA_963545125.1 uncultured Acholeplasmataceae bacterium | reverse complement strand
CTAAAATCGTTTTTATCGCAAAAATAAATCTTGTGCAACTCAAAAAGACGGGTTTTAATCGCGGGCTCTCTTTACATGATTACTGAACTTAAGTTAATCTTAGAAGATTTAAAAGAAAAATTAAAAAAAGAATAAGTTTTTTAAAAAAATCCCTTTAATTTTGCAAAAAAATTTTAATGTAAACGCTTACATTTTAAAAATATAAGTGGTAAAATATTTAAGCAAGTGTAAAGGGGTTTTTATTTATGAAAAAAGTATTTGTTTTGGTTTTAGTCGCGATGTTGTCGTTCTTTTTCTATTGTTGCACCAAAGTTAACTTAAACACCATAATGAACGAAGTTAGTTTAAAAGACTATTCCAATAAAAAAGTCAATGCAGATATTAAAACAAACTTAGAAGAACTGAAAGACAAGTATAAAGTTGACATAAAAGTTGAGTTTAATGACCACGAGATTGCCAGCTACGAAAACTCAATTATTAAGATAAATAAGAAGAGTGAAGACAGCACACTGATTGTAAAGATTACTATTAGCTATAAAAATCGGCAACTAAGCAAGTTATTTAAAATTTTTATTGCGAAAATTGATAACCCTCAACCAGAACCTTCACCAAGCCCGGAACCAAATCCACCAACTCCTTCGCCAGAACCAGATCCTAATCCTACTCCCAAAAACGCACATCCTGTAATTAAAGCTGTTCAAGCAAACGAGAACGAAAAAGTTACCGCAATTGGCTGGATCGTTGCTTATTATTTAAATTTTGGTGTAGCTCTTCAAGACAGCACTGGTGGAATTACTTTAAAATCAGGTAAAAACGACTCAGTTAAGTTTAGTCAAATTCAAGCACTTGTCGGCAAGTATGTCCAAGTTTCCGGAACTCGTGTTGTTTACAATGGTTTAGTTCAAATTTCTAAAATTACCGAAATTAAAGAAATTACAAATCCAGAAGAACCTTTTCCAATAGCCCTAGACATTACTAAACTAGACATTACTAAACATCAGGCTAGACTACAAAGTACGCTAGTTAGCATCGCTAACGCAAAGGTTAAAAGTTTTGAGAAAGATTCAAAATATGGAAACATCAACATAGTCTTTGAGTTTTTCGGGAAAACACTTGCCTTTAGATATGACAGCAGAGTTAATAAAGCCAAATGGGCAGCACTACTTGAAAACTTAAAACCAGGTAAATCTTATGACCTAACTAACTTAGTATTCTCGTTTTACAACCAACCACAGTGCTCAGTTTCAGAAACCTTTGAGTTTAAACCACATACTAATGAAAGCGGAAAAATCAATGTTTTCTTTGACTTAAATGGTGGAACTATTGCAGGTGGTGTGCAACCTCAAATTATTGAAGTTGGACAAACCGCTAAAAACCCAGGTAGTCCAACTAAACAAAACTATGAATTTTTGGGCTGGTCTAAAACTGGCAGAAGTGACGATATTTTTAATTTTAATGCTAAGTTAACCGAAGACACTACACTAAAGGCTGTATATAAATACAACGGACCAGAGGAAGACTTAGATGATGTAAATGGTTACTATTCTTCTGTAAAAGGCCTGGAAGGCGATGCTCTTCGCGCAAGGCTTAAACAAATTATAGACAAACCAGCAACTTCTTACGACACAGCCCTAGAAGCACTTAGAAAAGCAGATGAGTCTATTGCAAACCCTGGTTATTTTTATTTAGCGTATACTGGAGATAGTCCAAGATATCAATACCGCATAAATTCAAAAGACGGCTGGAACCGTGAACACGTTGTGCCAAACTCTAAATTAAAAGAACACGGCATTGCTAAAGGCGAACTTCACAACTTAAGAGCCTGCGATATTAAAACCAACTCAAGCAGGTCTAACTATCCATTCGTAGAAGGAAGCGGCGAAAATAAAGCGATCAACGGCAGTACCTACTATCCAGGTGATGAACACGTTGGCGATATTGCCAGAATTTGTCTGTATATGGCTCTTCGTTATAATTTTCCACTTAATAAGGTAGGTAAACTTGAAACTTTCTTAAAATGGCATAGACAAGACCCTGTTAACGAGTTTGAAAAAAGAAGAAATAATATTTTGTCTCAATACCAAAAAAACCGAAATCCTTTTATTGACAACCCACAATTTGTTGAAAAAATTTTTGGGAATGCTAAGACTACATCTTTAAACGAAGTTATGTATAGTCTTTACTTGCAACTAGTTAAACCAGTTTGTATGTTTGGACAAAAACTAGATTTATAAATTAAATTTAAGTAATATAAAAAGGCCTGAAAAGGCCTTTTTATTTGAGTATCTATAAGATATTTAACTAAGACTTAATTGATATTTTTTTCCATTTTAACAAGATATTTATATCTGAATTAAACGACAGTTTTCGTTCTCTTTTACATTTCAAAGCTGTATTTTCTACTAACTTAATTGTTTTTATATCTATATTTTAAAAGGTAATATAAGGACACATTATTGTCATTTTCTGTGTTGCGACCCTCTTTATAGAATATTCACGGTTTAAATTATTAAGTTTTGAATTTAAAATAGTGTGCTTAAAAAAATCACACAATAATTTAGACCAACAACTGTTAAAAAAATACAAATAAAAGTTATATTTGTGATTAGTTGCCTACACCGCCAAAAAACTATAAAATCGCATTGTTATGCCTTTTTTCAATTTTATATAATTTTGCAATTTTTGTTTTTATAGCCGTTTGCTATATATATATATATCAATTGATATAGTAAATAACGTTTTTAGTGAAAGACAGATGAGGTTTTCAACTGTAAAACACGCTAATAAAGACATATTTAAAGAAACGAACGTTGTCAATATATTAAAGCATCTAAAATTTAACAAAATCACTTTATATAATTAATATAAAAATATCGCAATACTTTTGCATAACTTACACAAGGAGAAATATATGCAACCTGAACAAAATATGCAGTTTAATATGCACCGCAAGAAAAGAAAAGGATTTTTAATCCCTGCTTTATTTATTCTTGCGTTTACTTCACTTATTTTACTTGTTATCTTTTTATTTTCGCACCCTACAGTTTATTTTTCTAAAAACAGTGGTTTCACTGAACACGACGCTGTTAAGGCTGGAAAAAATAAACTACGCTTTGTGGTGCCAGAAACTATAGATACAACTAAGTCTACTTTCATTTCTGTTAGAAAAGAATGGTTCACAACTAGCAGACTAGGAACAATTGTTGACATTAAGGCAAAACCAGGTAAATACTTAGCTCTTGACTTTACAGACCGTCAACATGACTCTGAAGTTTTTACTATCTACACTAAGAACTGGTTTGGAATTAAAAAGCAGTATGACGTAATTGTTGATTACTCTAACTTCCTTCGTATCTTTTTCCCAGAATCACATGATGGTGCGATTCCTCGCAAACCAGAAATTCTTCCATATTCTAAACTACAAACCGAACACAAACACAAATACGAGGAACTTTACAAAATCAAAAGTTTTTATGCATACGACAAAGACGGAAAAATCGCTCCAGAACCTATTCACAGAAGAGATGTTTTTTCTAAAGACATCGCTCAAGGCCGTGCATTTATTGTTAACAACAGCACGCAAATTTCTTTAGTTTATGATTTCTTACTGCCAGGTATCTTTAAAAATCAAGCACAAAAAACTCAAGTTTACGACCTTGTTGACAAAACTGTTGGAAAAGCAAAAACTCTAGACCCTGAAAAACAAGGACACGAAATTCAGTTTAATACTCCTCCTTTCTATATTTCTAAGTTCCTTGGTTGGTACTACATTGACCCAACTGGCAACCGAGTTGACTTAAAACCGGGTGAAGAGTTTAATATCCCAACTTGGGTAAAATCTGAACTCAGACTAATTGCTAAATATGATATTACTGCTGATATAGATAAGTTAGCTCCAGCCCTTGACAAGCAAGGTCTGGTTGCAGTTTCTTACTTTGATGGTGTGCAAAGAGTATTTTTAGATATTGTCAAGAGAGGTACACCACTTCGTGAACACATCTACAATAAAGACGGATATGTTTATGAAGGCTGGTATAAAGACAGCGCATTCACAAAAAAAGTAGACTTTAGTCAAGAAATTGCAACTACTCATATTTCGCTTTACTTAAAGTCAATTTCTCAAAACCAACCACAACCCGAAAAACCAACTAAATACCACACAATTACTTTCAAAACTCCAGATGGCGCATCTCAACTTTCTCCAGCAAAAGTAGCACGCGACCAAAAACTTGACGCAAACTATGCAGCGCCAAACCGAGTTTCAAAAGTTTATCCAGACGGCAAACTTGAAGAACTTGACTACTGGACAATTTGGGATCCTGTTAATAACCAAGACACAGGTGTTAAGTTTGACTTTAATACTCCAATTACCAGCGACCTTGTGTTGTATGCTCATTTAAGACCATATAAAGCACCAGACTCAGAACGCCCAGTAAATCTCAAAGTACTTGACCATATTCAAAACCAAACACTTTACGACAAAACTTTAACTGCAGTTAACAACAAAATTCAAGACGCAGATAAAGCAGAAATCAACGGAATTTTAGGAAATGCTCCCGCTGATGTTGAAACTCCAATGGGTACATATCGCTTCAAAGGTTGGTATTTAAATGGTGACATCAACTCTCCTTTTAATATAGACGACACACTTCCTAAAAACATCAAACGTTTTGAAATTCACGCAGTTTATGACTTTGAGCCAAACGACAAAGTACCAAACCCACAAGATCCTGACAACCCACTTCCTCTTGACCCAAGTTTAGTTAAACTAACCTTCTTAACACCTGAACGCACTGTACTTGCAGTTCAAACTCAAGAAAAAGGCAAGGCTTACTCAGGAACTCTGCCGACTATTTCTAAACTAGGCTACGTATTTAAACACTGGGCTTACTTTGAAAACAACGAAGTTAAAGACCAATTTGATACTACTGCTGTTTTAAATGACAACAAAGTGCTATACCCTGTGTTTGAAAAAGATCCAAACGTAAACCTTGAAAACGAAGAACTGCACACAGTGAAGATCTACAATCCACTACTTAAATCAACTCAAGTCTTAAAAGTTAAAAAAGGTGAACTACTTGGAGTAGACACAAATGCCTACACCACTACTATTGAAGACAAAGAATACGTGTTTGATAAGTTCACTAAAGAAGATGGTTCTACTTTTGATCATTTAACTACGCAAATTACCAAAGACTTAAACTTAACCGTTAATCTAAAAGAAAAAGTACTTGCCGGCTTTAAGTCAATTGACGCAAAAATTAGTGATCCTGTTCAAGGAAAAGTTTTATATGAAGGCAAAATCCGCGTTAAAGACGGCCAAATTTACGCACCTGACCGCGCGAAACTACAGGCTATCTTAGACACACTTGGTGCAGACATTGACAGCGCTATGGGTAAACATCAATTTAAAGGCTGGTATTTAGATGGAGACACTAATTCTCCGTTTACAGTTAACGACCAAATTGATCAAAATACTGCTCGTCTAGATATTCAGGCAGTTTATGACTTTGAGCCAAATGACAAAGTACCAAACCCACAAGATCCTGACAACCAACTTCCTCTTGATCCAAGTTTAGTTAAACTAACTTTCTTAACGCCTGAGCGCACTGTGCTTGCAGTTCAAACTCAAGAAAAAGGCAAGGCTTACTCAGGAACTCTGCCGACTATTTCTAAACTAGGCTACGTATTTAAACACTGGGCTTACTTTGAAAACAACGAAGTTAAAGACCAATTTGATACTACTGCTGTTTTAAATGACAACAAAGTGCTATACCCTGTGTTTGAAAAAGATCCAAACGTAAACCTTGAAAACGAAGAACTGCACACAGTGAAGATCTACAATCCACTACTTAAATCAACTCAAGTCTTAAAAGTTAAAAAAGGTGAACTACTTGGAGTAGACACAAGCGCCTACACCACTACTATTGAAGACAAAGAATACGTGTTTGATAAGTTTACAAACAAAGACGGCTCTGACTTTGACCATTTAACAACTGCGATTACAAAAGACCTTGAGTTAACTGTTCACTTAAAAGAAAAAGAACTTGCTGGCTTTAGGCAAATTGACATTAAAATTATTGACCCTGTTCAAGGTAAAGTTTTATTTGACGGCAAAGTGCGTGTTAAAGACAACCAAATCTACGCACCAGACCGCGCAAAACTACAGGCTATCTTAGACACAGTTGGCGCAGACATTGACACTGTACTTGGTAAATACCGTTTTAAAGGTTGGTATTTAAACGGAGACATCAACTCTCCGTTTACAGTTGACGGCAATATAGATCCAAATACTACTAACTTAACAGTTAAGGCAGTTTACTACTTTGAAGATAATAACAAAGTACCTAATCCAGATAATCCTAGTGACCCTAAACAACTTGACCCTGCTTTAATTAAAGTTACTTTCCTTTCAGACAGCTACTCAGTTATCTCTGTTCAAACAAGTAAAAAAGGAAAAGTTTTTGACGGAACCTTGCCAAATGTTGAAAAACGTGGCTACATCTTTAAACACTGGGTTTACTTTAAAGCAGGAGTAGTTGGCTCTATTTACAACGAACATGATGTCTTGACTGAAAACACAGTCCTGTATCCTGTCTTTGAAAAAGACCCAAGTGAACCTGAGCCAAAAAACACTGCTAAAGTCACTATGAAGAGTGAGCTACTTGGACAAAGCGAACATAGGTTTGTCAAAAAAGGTACGAAACTAGATTTAGACCCACAACAATTTAATACTAAAGTCGGCAAATACTTGTATAAGTTCAAACGTTTCGTTGACGAAAACGGAAATACTTTTGACTATAAAACTAAATCAATTATTGAAGATATCACTTTAAAAATAGAATACGAAAAAACTGAGCCGAAGGCTAAATACACTATTAAACACGTATTTGAAGGGGTAGAAGGACAAATCCCGGAAACTACTCAAACTGTAGAAAAAGAAACTACTGTTGGCAGTGAGATCACTGTAGACAGCAGTGATGGTCTACCTGGTCTTGACCACGGCTTTGATTTAGTGGACTCAAGTGAAACTAAAATCGTTAAAGCAGATGGTTCTACTGAGTTTATCTTAAACTACAAACGAAAAGAGTTTACCGTGACTTACCAAGCAAACTACCGAAATCAATTCCCTGGAACCACAGTTTCAAATGAACCGCAAACTCACAAAGTTAAGTATCAAGAGAAAATCAAAGAACCAAACCCTGCACCAAAACTAGAGCGACATGGTCGCACATATACCTTTAAACACTGGCAACTTGAGTCTACTATGAACGGAGTTTATGGAGAACAAAGTCCTTATAACTTCAACACCAGAGTTAACCGCAATGTTGATTTAGTGGCTTACTTTGAAGAAAAAATTGAAAAAGTTGACTACAAAATCGTACATATGCTGGAAAAACAAGGCGAAAGTAGTGCACTTAACGGTCAATACGACAGAATTGAAGAAGTTGTTCAAGACCAAAAAGTAGAAGATGGTGCTACTTATCGCGACTACGCAGCACTAGACTCTAACTTATATGAAAAAGACGCAGCACACCCAGATAATCTGCTAAACTCGCAACTTACAGTTGGTGATAACACAACCGAAGTTCGCCAATACTATAAGTTAAAAGAAACTACTGTAAACTTCCGAAAAACAGCTGGTATTCAAAGTTTTGATTCTGCTGAAACTATTTCGGTTAAAAAAACTAGAAAAATTGACTTGCCAAACTACAACTTAAAAGCAAACTACGAGTTTACAGGCTGGAGTTATAGCGAAAATGGTCCTGCTCAGACCGATTTTATAGCAAGTGGTGATAATGTTGATATTTACGCCAATACTAAAATTCTGCAAACTACAATTAAATATACTATTTTAACTCAAAGAGCAGATGGTGGATACGATACTACTTATGAAACTAAAAACGCGTTAATCGGTTCACTTCACACAGCAAGTTATGCAAATCCAAATAGTTCTGTTTACCAAGACCCACGTTTCAATCCTTCTAGCCTAACTGTGAGCGCAAATGAAAACGAAAACCAAGTGACTGTAACCATTGACAGAAATGTCTACACAGTTACTTTTGAAGTTAAAGGTCATTCTGGTACTATTCTAAATAGAGTGATTAGACATGGTGCTAAAATTGGTGCGATTGACGAAAGTCAGTTTGCAGCCGATGACCTTGGTATTAGAAAAGCAGAGTTAGATGGTCAGGAAAAAGACAAAGCAGAAATTGAAAATTTCGTTGTTCAAAAAAACCATAAAGTAACTTTGCATATCGGCATACCTACTAAGAAGTTTGGCAAATACCCACAAGCTAAAGTTGACAATCCTGCTGGCATTCACCATTTAAAAGACGAAAATCATAGTCTTAATTTTAATTCAAAAGGCAAGGACTACACTATGCAGTTTACTCGTTCTTACTGGCAAGACTCAACTGGGAATAAGTATGAGAAATATAATGGTATGTACTTTAAAATAGAACCTGTTTATTTTGTTAAAATTCCAAAACAAAATACTTGGTTCACCGAAAAAATTATAGATTTTTCACCATTTAATATTAAATATTCTTTATTTCCTGATAACGGTAAACCAGAACGCTCTATTTTAAAAGCAATGGTTGAAGATATTGGAAAAGTACTAGGTGGCAATGTTTATATGCCAACTTATGATAGTGGTGATTTTTCAGTTAAACCTGCTTCGGATGCAGGTTTAAAGAGTCAGTTAAGAAAAGAATCTACCGATTATGCTAAAGCAGTTTTAAATCAATATAGTGAATATTCCTATTTTTATCGTGGTTTTAATTTTTCACCTTTTGGTGAATCTGGATCGGAATGGTTTTATTACAACCGTGACAACCACCAGGTCTGGAGGCTCGGTACACAGTTTTCTCCCTATATCGCACAAGCGTATGGCGTTGGCTATGAAGGCCGCATTGGCTGGGACTTCGTGGACAAAGTATTCGGTGTGGTGGTTTGCATCAGGTAGTTTTCTTCTTTTCTTTCACAGCAATTTATTTTTGTTTTGTCCTAATATTGTTTTGTCTCTTGCTTTTCAGCATAAAGTAATTAACATATTAGTTTAATTGACTTTTTAAAAACTTTATAGGTTTATTAAAATAGTCTCTTGCCGATTTATATTTGCACACATTACTACACTATTTTAGAATTACTCTACTTCACTTTCAATATTAAAGTGAAGTAGAGTAAGAACTCAATGATTTTTAAAAATCAAATATAAAAAACCAAAAATATTTAAATTACTTTTGTTTAATTTTATAAATTAATCCATTTTTGGATTCAAAACAAAGGTAGTTTAAATATTTTAATTAAAAGCGAACCAAAAAAGCTTACTTATTTTTTTAAAAGAGAGGTTTAAATATGCAAATTAATAAAAGAAAAAGTTTAATAATTTCGGCTTTATTTATCTTTGCTTTAATTTTAACTGCTTTATTTTTAATTTTTTCATTTATTCACCCTACGCTTCATTTGGCTAAAACCAGCGGTTTTAGCCAAAAAGACTTAAAAAAACAGTCAAATAAACTACGCTTTGTGGTACCTGATACTATTGACACCACTAAAACTACCTATATTTCAATTAAAAAAGAGTGGTTTGAAAGCACTGGTCTTGGCAAAATTACAGAAATTAAAGCCAAACCTGGCAAATACTTAGCCCTGGACTTCACAGACCGACAATATGACTCTGAAGTTTTTACAATTTACACAAAAAACTGGCTTGGAGTTAAAAAGCAATACGACGTAATTGTAGACTACTCATACTATTTGCGTGTGTTTTTCCCAGAGTCTTACGATGGTGCAGCTCCGCGTAAACCCATAATTCTTCCTTATTCTAAACTAGAGACTGACTACAGAGCGAAACTAGAAGAACTTCGTAAATACGACTCTTTTTTTGCCTACGGCAAAAAAGGTTTAGTTGAGTCTACTGCCGTTCGCAGCGAAGAAGTTTTTAACAAACAATACGCACAAGGCCGTGCGTTTATTGTCAACAACAACACCCGCATCTCTTTAGTTTATGATTTTGTGTTGCTTGGTATTTTTAAAAACCAAACACAAAAAACCCAAGTCTACGAGCAAGTTGAAAAAGCAGTTGGTAAAACCAAAACTTATGACCCTGAAAAGCAAGGTCTGGAAATTAAGTTCAACACCCCACCTTTTTACATAACTAAATTTTTAGGCTGGTATTATACAGATCCCGCAGGCAACCGTTTCGACTTACTACCTGGTCAAGATTTTCAAATCCCAACTTGGGTGAAATCTGAACTTAGACTAATTGCTAAATACGAAATGACTACAGACACAAGTAAATTAGGACCAGCCTTAGACAAGCAAGGTCTTGTTTCTGTTTCTTATTTTGACGGACCTGAGCGAGTGTTTTTTGACATTGTCAGAAAAGGAACGCTGCTAAAAGAACGAGTTTATGCAAAGCCAGGGTATGCTTATCAAGGCTGGTACACTGACCCTGAACTGACAAACAAAGTAGATTTTAAAAAAGACACAGCAGATACTCACACTGTGCTTTATTTAAAATCTAAAGAAAGACCAGAAACTCCTGCACAGACCCATACTGTAAACTTCATTACTAAAACTAAGGCTAATCAACTACTTCCGCTTTCTGTTAGACACGGCGAAAAACTAGATACTAACTACTCACTTCCAACTACTGTGTCTTTCCTAGATAGTGAAGGTGATTTGTATGAACTTGATTACTGGAATATAGTTGACCCAATTACTGGCACTAAAACTAGATTTGATTTTAATACTTCAATTACCGAAGATATTACACTTGAAGCCGTACTTAAAAAAAGACTAATTCCAAACTCTAAGTACACAATCAAACGATATTTTGAGTCACTTGAACATCCAGGTGAGTTTATTGAAGATGCTTCAAAACAAGAAGAAGTCATTGGTCAAGTTCCTGGCCAAGAAGTTGAACTACTTCCGCATTTATACAAAGCCCCAGAGGGCTTTCATTTACTTAGTTCAACAGTTTTAAAGAAGACTATTGAAAGAGACGGAACCACCACATTTGAACTTAAATACGCCCGCAATCGCTATACAGTTACTTATGAAGTTAACTACAACGGCAATCACTTTAAAAACGTTAATGCTTCTACTGTTGCTGAACAAACTGTACTACACGAAGGCGCTGCAACTAAACCAAGCACACCTACCTTAACTAGAGTTGGTTATACCTATACATTTAAACACTGGCAACTTAAAGACGAGATGGGCAATGATTACAGAGAAGTTAGCGAGTTTGATTTCAACACCAAAATCACTAAAAACTTAACTTTAGTTGCTTATTTTGAAGAAAAAGCTGAATCTGTAAATTACACAATTAACCATGTACTTCCTGGTTTAAATGGCACAGTTGGCGAAACAAAACCAGAAATTAAACAAGCAACTGCAGACACTAGTTTAACTATTGACGAAAATAACACTAACCCTGCTTATCTAGCAGGTTTTGAACCGATTGCAAATAGTGAAACCAAAAAAATTGAGGCAGATGGTTCAACTGTCTTTACTATTAACTACCGTCGCCGCAGGTTTACTGTAACTTACGAAGTAAACTACAATGGTAACCATTTCGCTGCCACTCCATCATTACAAGACCCTGAAACTGTTGAGTATGAAGGCACTGCAACTAAACCAAGCACACCTACCTTAACTAGAGTTGGTTATACCTATACATT
>CAUUIC010000001.1:0-15755 GCA_963545125.1 uncultured Acholeplasmataceae bacterium | reverse complement strand
AAAGTCGCTTGTTTTTTTAAAAACTATTTTGCTGCCGTGTGAATTCATAATTCTTTTTTCAACATCTACAAAATCAAAAAGAAGTCTCTCGCCGTTTATCCCTATCATTTCACTAGGATAGTTAACACTTATCGGTTCTTCAAAAATTGTTTTGTTTCCGTATTTATCTTTAATTTCAAAACCTGACTTTAAAAGATATTCATCGGAAAAGTTGTGTACTTTTGCTTGAGTCTCTGGATTTTTAAAATCAGGTTTGAGATACTCATCAACAGAACCATCTGCGTTAAAAACAGAAATTTTGCCTTCGGTACTTTGAATTTTAGTAAAATAATTCAATTTAAAACCTTTGCCGAAGAACTCTTTTTCGGCTTTGTTTTGGTGATTGTATATTAAACTGGTTTTAATTGAGCCACTTCCAACATTTTCAATTAAAGGAATAATGATGTGGAAATTAGCGTCGTTCATGTTGATGTTGACATTAGTTTTTACTAAACTACCAAGAGAATGAGTTAAAAATTTACAATAGCATTTAAGACCTTTGTTTGCCATTTTTACTCCTTTTTAAAATACCCTTGTACAGTTATTTATTTCTTTTAGTAAGTTTTCGCTTAAATACGGTCCAACTTCAATCAAATCAACAAATCTTTTGAATTTTTCAAAATAAAGTTGTCTTAAAGTATCTTTAATTTTTTGTTTGTTTTCTTTAGTAATATCTAAAGAAAACTCAGCAAGCATATCAATATCTGAGTCTAGTCTTTCGGTGCCTTGCGCAAAAGAGCCAAAAATATACAAATGTTTAACTCCAAATTGAGTAAGTAAAACCTTATCATCAGACAAGGTTTGAAAAATTTCTTTAAAAGTCAGTTTTTTTAAATTTTGATAATAAGATTTATCTTGCTTTTTACTTTCTAATATAAATTTAGTAATATAAGAAACTAAATTATTTGAACTATTTAAAATATATAATTCGCTTAGTTCTTTTAATGCGGTTTCATTAAAAACTAAGGCAGGAATGCCGACTTTTACTAATGAAAAGTTTAAAAACATCAAACTAATCAAAAATCTATATTCACTATCTAATTCCACCATCGTTTGAAAAGCTCTATGTGAAAAAATAATTGAGTTTTCCAGTGAATTTTCAACACAAGTCTTGAAAAATAAATCCGTTAATCTTGTAATTAGGTCAACAGTTGGTTCTTCTTCTTTTAAGATATAGAAAAATTTATTTAATAAACTAGAAGAAAAAATATTTTGATTATTACTAAGTAAATAAAAGTAAGCATCATAAGAGTTTTTTAGCGTCTGTTCTAGTTGAGTTTGGATTGGTGTCTCCATATAAACAATTTGTTTAAATAAAGTATGTCTAAAATCGTAGCCTAGATAGTGAAAATACTTTTCAATAAATTGAGCAAGTTTTTTTCTGACAATTAATTCAGTTCCGTGCTCTATGTTAAGATGCATATTTAAACTCCTTTTTATACACTAAACAATTAACTTACAAATTAATTATATCAAAACCTTTTTTAACAAATTATAAGTATATTATCGTTACAACTGTTTACAAAATATCTAAAATATGTATCTTATTTAATTGGTTTAATTTCTTTAACTCCCATATATTTTTGCAATGCTTTAGGGATTAAAATTGTGCCATCTGCATGTTGGTAGTTTTCAATTATAGCAATCGCACATCTACCAACTGCCACACCTGAACCGTTTAAAGTATGGACAAACTCGGTTTTTGCGTCTTTTGTGCGTTTAAAACGAATATTTGCACGTCTTGCTTGATAGTCATTGGCAGTTGATACAGAGGAGATCTCTCTATATTTGTTTTGTCCAGGTAGCCAAACTTCAATGTCGTAAGTTAAAGACATAGAATGTCCCAAATCTCCTGAGCACAATCTAACAACTCGGTAAGGCAACCCTAATTTTTGCAATACTAATTCTGCTTCTTTTAACATTTTCTTAAGTTCTTTTTTGCTTTCTTCTGGTTTAGTGAAAGAAATTAGTTCAACTTTGTGAAATTGATGTTGGCGAATTAAACCTTTTGTGTCTTTACCAGCAGCACCTGCTTCTGGTCTAAAGGCAGTTGAGTAGGCGCAGTACTTAAGTGGTAAAAGGCCAAAATCCAAAATTTCGTTTCTATACATGTCAATCATTGGAATTTCTGCAGTCGGGTTTAAATAAAGTTCAGTGCCTTCAAGGTGGTAAGCCTCTGACATAAATTTCGGAAACTTACCAGTTGCATACATTGAGTCCTTTGACACTAAGTAAGGTGGAATACACTCAATGTAGCCGCGTTTAGAATGTAGGTCTAACATAAACGAAATTAACGCGCGCTCTAGTCTTGCACCAAGTCCGATGTCGTAGACAAATCTAGCACCTGCAACTTTGCCTGCGCGCTCAAAGTCAAACAGCCCAAGTCGCTCGTTTAAAGCAACATGGTCTTTCGGGTGAAAGTCAAACTTTTTAGGTTCTAGATAAGTTTTAATTACAGTATTTTCATTTTCGTCTTTGCCGAAAGTTACTTCGCTGTCGGGAATATTTGGCAGATCTAAAATTAAGTCTTCTAATTCTTTGGAAACAACTTCAAAGTTTTGAGTAAGAGTGGCAATTTTTTCGCCGCACTCTTTACTTTCGGCAAGCACCAAAGAAATGTCTTTGTCTTGTTTTTTAAGTTCAGGGATTTGTGCGGTTAGTGTATTTTTCTTGGCTCTTAAGTTGTCAATCTCTGCCTGAACTTTTCGTTTGTTTGAGATTAGTTTAGGGAGTTTTGCAAACTCTTCTTTGTTGAAGTTAGGTCTTAACGCTAACTTGGCTTGAACTTTTTTAAAGTTTTTTTGTAAATAATTTAAATCAAACATCTATACTTACTCGCTTTCTGTCTCGTTTTGGGGCGATTTATCGGCTTCTTGGAAAGACTCATCTAAAGTAATGGTTTGGACCTTTGAACCTTCTGCTGGTTTGATAATTTTAACGCCCTGGGTGTTTCGAGAAGTTCTGGAAATCTCGACAATAGGAGTTCTAATTACTACACCTAAATTAGTTGAAGCAATTAAGTCTTGTTGGTCAGTTGCCACAATCAACGCTACCAGACTACCCGTTTTTTCGGTGATTTTCATAGTCTTAACACCTTTTCCAACTCGCGAAGTTGTGCGGTATTCTTTTGCCTGAGTTCGCTTACCAAGGCCGAGTTCAGAAATCACTAAAACATCGGTTTCTTCGTCTTTAACAATAGAGCAACCAATGATTTCATCGTCTTGTGCTAAAGTAATTGAACGCACACCTTGAGACGCGCGACCAAGCGGACGAAGAGTATCTGACTTGAATTTCAAAGCCTGCCCTTGTTTGGTGGCAATCATAATAAAAGGATTTCCTTCAAAGTGTACGGCTTGAAGAAGTTCATCGGCTTCAACTAACTGAATGGCTTTTTTCCCGTTTGCATTTACTCTGCTAAACTCACTGTCTGGAGTCTTTTTAATCTTTCCACCTTTAGTTAAGAAAAATAAATAACCGTTTTCCAGATCTGGGGTTAAATTAGTAATACATTGAAAATGTTCGTTTTCTTGAAAGTCAATTAGATTAACTAAAGGCAGTCCTTTGCCTTGTTTTGAGGCTTCAGGGATTTTAAAGGCTTTTAGTTGATATACACGTCCAAAATTAGTAAAGATTAAAATTTGGTCGTGTGAGTTGGTTTTTAAAATCACTTGGACTTTATCGTCTTCATTGACCTTAATGCCACTCGCTCCGACTCCACCTCTAGATTGCACTCGGTACTGATCTGCGTCTATTCGCTTAATATAGCCGTTTTCGGTAACTGTAATAATCACGTCGCGACGTGGTATTAAGTCTTCATTTTCAATGTCTAGTGAAGTTGAAAAGTTCAAAATAGACTTGCGTGGCTTGTTGTATTTGTTCATTAGTTCAGAAAGTTCGCCTTTAATGATTTCTTTTTGTTTATCTGAACTGCTCAAAATTAAGTTGTAGTGCTCAATTTTCGCAAGCAATTCTTGGTGCTCTTCGTGAATTTTTTCAATTTCAAGACCTGTTAGTCTTTGTAGAGTTAAGGCCAAAATGGCTTTTGCCTGAATTTCGTCAATGTCTAGGTTTTCAATCAATTTAGTTTTAGCAATTTCTGGAGTCTTGGATTCTTTGATTAGTTTAACGCAAAGATCTATTGCTGAAAGCGCTTTAATAAGCCCTTTTATAATGTGAATTCTAGCTTCTGCTTTCTTTAATTCAAACTTAGTTTTACGAATCAACAACTCAATTTGAAACTCAATAAAGTTGCGAATTATCGGAATTAAGCCAAGTTGTTTTGGAACTCCGTTAACAAGGGCGATCATGTTAATCGCAAAACTAGACTGCAGTTGACTGTATTTATATAAGTTATTTAAAACTACTTCTGGAATCACGTCTCTTCTTAAGTCTAGAACTATGCGGGTACCTTTGCGGTTAGACTCATCGGCCATGCCAACGATTCCGTCAATTACTTTTTCTTTTACAAGTTCAGAGATTTTTTCAATCAATAATTTGCGGTTTACCAAATAGGGAATTTCTTTAATAATAATTTGTGATTTTCCACTTTTAGTGGTTGATATGTCAACAATTGAGCGAATAACCACTCGACCTTGTCCAGTTAGATAACCACGATGTAAGCCATTTAAATCAAGAATCTCACCGCCTGTTGGAAAGTCAGGTCCCTTAATAATATTCATCAATTCAGTAAGTGGAAGATCTGGATTGTCAATCAGCGCTATAGTACCCGCTAGTATCTCTTGCATGTTGTGCGGAGGAATGGATGTTGCCATACCAACAGCAATCCCCTTAACTCCATTTACAAGTAAATTAGGAAAACGAGCGGGTAGAACTTTTGGTTCTTTTTCGCTACCGTCGTAGTTATCACCAAAATCAACTGTTTCTTTTTCAAGGTCTCTCACTAAGTCAAGCGCAACCTTAGACATTCTAGCCTCGGTATAACGCATGGCAGCAGCGCCGTCTCCGTCAACTGAACCAAAGTTACCATGTCCGTCAACTAAGGGGTGCAGATACGAAAAATCCTGGGCCATTCTAACCATCGCTTCGTATACAGATGAGTCGCCATGTGGGTGGTACTTACCAATTACTTCACCGACGATACGAGCCGATTTTTTGTGTGCAGAGCCTGGCAAAATGTTAAGTTCGTTCATAGCGTAAAGAATTCTTCTTTGTACTGGTTTAAGCCCGTCTCTGACGTCTGGCAGGGCTCGGTCAACTATAACCGACATCGCATAGTCTAGAAACGAGTCTTTGATTTCACTTACTATTTCAACTGGTTCTTCTTTGGCATCTTTAAAATCAGTGAGGTTAGTTTCAAAGTCTTCCGCTTGCTCTTCGTCTTGGCTAAGTTCTTCTAAATTCTCTTCGTTAAGTTCTGTTACTATTTTTTCTTCGTCTAAAAAATTAAGCATGGTGTGCTCCTTTAGATGTCTAAGTTTTTCACAAACTTAGCGTTTTCTTGGATAAACTCGCGTCTAGGTTCAACATTGTCACCCATCAGCATATCAAAAGTTTGATCCGCCAAGGCGGCGTCGTTAATTCCAACTTTAAGCAAGGTTCTGTTTTTTGGATTCATCGTAGTTTCCCAAAGTTGCTCTGGGTTCATCTCACCTAAACCTTTGTAGCGCTGTATAGTGTATTTACCTTCAAGTTGAGCAAGCAGAGGTTCAAGTTCATTTTCTTTGTAGATATAATTAATTTTCTTGCCTTGTTGAACTTTAAAAAGCGGAGGCTGAGCAATGTAAACATAGCCTCTGTTAATCAGTTCCGGCATGTGTCTGAAAAAGAAAGTCAAAAGCAGGGTTCTAATGTGCGCACCATCCACGTCGGCATCGGTCATAATAATAATTTTGTGGTATCTTGCGTTGTCTGCGTTAAAATCACTAGACACCCCACAGCCTATCGCTAAAAACAGAGACTTTAACTCGTTGTTGGCCAAGACTTTGTCAAGTCGTTCTTTTTCTACGTTTAGCACTTTTCCGCGTAGTGGCAAAATAGCCTGGAACTCAGAGTTTCTGCCTTGTTTTGCCGAACCTCCCGCAGAATCACCCTCTACAATGTATAGTTCTGTGTTTTCAGGTGACTTGTTGCGGCAGTCTGCTAGTTTTGAGGCAAACCCTAGATTATCAAGTGGACTTTTGCGGCGAGTTGCCTCCTTTGCACGGCGAGCCGCTAGTCTAGCCTTAGAAGCCATTAAACACTTTTCAACAATCGCTTTTGCAGTTTGTGGGTTTTCAAGTAAAAATTTCTCCAAGCCTTCACCAACTAAACGACTAACAAGGGGGCGCACATATGGATTTCCAAGTTTAGTTTTAGTCTGCCCTTCAAACTGAGGCTCAGGTAGTTTAACCGATAAAACTGCAATCAAACCTTCTCTTGTATCTTCACCCAAAATTTGGTCAGTTTTCTTAATTAAGTTATTGTCAGTTGCGTATTTTGAAATCACACGAGAAATGGCCAATTTAAGCCCGTCTTCATGCATTCCACCTTCTTTGGTTAAGATGTTGTTCGCAAAACTCAAAATATTTGGCGTGTAGGTATCGTTGTAAAGCATAGCAAGTTCCACGGTAGTGTCTTCAGCAGTAGTATCAATGTAAATGGTTTCTTTGTTGATTCTGACTTTTTGGCCATTTAAAAAAGCAACATATTCGTTTAGCCCACCTTCATAGCGATAAATATGTTCTTCAGCTTCTGGTTGCCTTTTATCGGTAATAGAAATAGTTAAGCCTTTGTTTAAAAAAGCAAGTTGTTGCACGCGCACGCGCAGGGTCTCAAAGTCATAGGCTTCGCATTCTGCAAAAATTGAACGGTCAAACTCAAAAGTTATAGTGGTTCCGGTGTCTGTGGTTGGAGTTTTGGTGTCAATTAAATCGCTAACAGCGTTTCCGTAGGCAAACTCTTGGCGATAAAGCGTGTTGTTTCTCCTGACTTCAACTGTTAAACTAGAAGAAAGAGCATTAACCACAGCCGCACCTACTCCGTGCAAACCACCTGAAACTTTATATGAGTCGTTGTTAAACTTGCCACCAGCGTGTAGCACGGTTAAAATAGTTTCGACTGTTGAAACTTTAGTTTTAGGGTGCACATCCACGGGAATTCCGCGGCCATTGTCAGAAACCCGAATTAGTTCACCTGGCAGAATTTCAACGTGAATTCGGTCAGCAAATCCTGCTAGTGCTTCGTCAATTGAGTTGTCAACTATTTCCCAAACTAAGTGATGCAGTCCAGTTGGTCCAGTTGAACCTATATACATCCCTGGGCGTTTTCGTACGGCTTGCAGACCTTCTAAGACTTGTATGTTTTCGGCGCCATAATTGTTATTACTTTCCATAAGTTAGTCTCCTTGTGTTTCTAAATAAATTACATATCTGCATTGTTGTTTTGTTAAGGGTTTTTAAAAATTAAATAAAGGCGCTTGGAAATCGCACCTTTATTTAACTAAACTTAATATAAAACGCAGAAATATAAATAATTTTTAGTTTTCTTCTTCAATAATTTCGGTTAAAAAACCCTTTGCGATAGCCTTGCGGTCAAGTAGTGGGGTTTCTTTAAATACAAGTTGATACTCATCACCAACTAAAGTAATTAAAGCGGTTTTGCCTTTAATGTTGACCTTAGATTTCGGGAACCAGACCGCGTATTTGTTGTATTCAGATTCTAAAGGGAATCCAACTAACACAGCCTTTGGGGTGCGTCTAATGATTTCGATGTTTTCAATTTTAATTTGTTTCATAGTAAATACTTCCTTTTTTTAAAAATTATTAAGCGGGGTAATTAAAGTAACTAGTTCAGGTTCTTCTAGTGAAGTGATCCGAACAGCGCGATCATTTGAATAAAACTCAAGTGCAAGTTCTTCAATACCCAGACTTTCGTAGACCAAAATTGCCTCTTGCAGGTATTTAAGTGAAAAAATCATTAAGAAGGTTTCAGCTAGTTGATTGTAAATTTCTCCTGCCGGAATTAAAATAGCGCGAGATGAACCTTTGCCGTTTTCCGAAGTTGCAACTTCGCAAGTCTTGTTTGGTTTTAAAGTGAAGTTAATTGAGTAAGTTGACTTTGATTTATCAGTAACTGCCGAAATTGTTTTAAGGGCATTGCTAAACTCAACGGTTTTTAAAGGAATTGAGAGTTTGGTTTCAAACTGAGTAGCGCTATTTAAGTTACCGTATTTATCTGAAAGCACAGCGGTTTGGAAAAAGACATTTTTAATTACGAACAGTACTTTTGAGCAAAGTGGATTAACTGAAATTTCAACATCCTCTTTTGTTTGTTCAAGGATTTTCAGCAGTTCTTTGATAGATTCTGCAGGTATAGTTAAATTCAGGTTTTTCTTTGAGTTAACTTCCAAGCGTTTTTGGGCAAGTCTGGCGTTGTCGCTACCGGTTAGTGTTAGTCTGCGTTCACTAAACGCAAAGTTCACACCAGTTAAACAAACGATTCTTGGTTTGGCGTCAGAATCTGCTGTGCAGTAAACAACTTCTTTTAAAGAAATTGCTAAATCTTCGCTAGAAATGACAATCGGTTTTTCGTCTTCTTCAAAAATCAAGTGTTCAAGGTCGTAGTTCAAAGCATTTAATCTAAACTCAGAAGTTCCCGCAATTATCAGAACCTGATATTCAGAAATTTGAATGAATTGAACTTCTTCGTGCAAAGCAATACCTGGTGACTTAATAATGTTTAAAATTGTTTTGCCATCTAATATTGCGTTTCCTTCTACAAGCACTTCAATGTTAGCATCAACTATTGCCATGATTTCTAGATTTTTGTGGTTAGCAAATATTTTAATTGAGTCTTTTTTAACCGAAAATTTGATGCTTTCACTAAGTGGTCTGGGGCTTTTATTCGGTAAGGCTTTAGCAACCAAGTTGATGTATTCAATTAAGGTTTCTGTTTTGATTTTAAAGTTCATAAAAATTCCTTTTTTATTTTATTATTTATTTGTTGTTAAGAAAAGTGGAAATGTGGATAACTTCAAAAACCACCGTTTCGATCACCTATAATATTATATAATAAGGGCAAAAAAAAACGCAAATTTCGTCCAAAATAAGTACATTTCTCTATCCACATTTTATCCACATTTTTCACAGGTTCTCCACATTTTTACTTAATTAAACTCTAATAAAAAAGACGGTTCACCCGTCTTTTTTGAAAGTAAAATCATTTTAGAATTCCAAGTTTTTTTTCAATCTCTTCAACGGCCTTTTTTAACTCAACTTGTTCAGATATTTCTTTTTGAATTTTTTCAACTGCTGAAATTACAGTTGTGTGGTCTTTGCGGTTAAAAAGTTTTGCTATTTTTGTAAAAACTAAGTTATAGTGCTGACGAATTAAGTACATACAAATGTGTCTAGCTGTAACAACTTTGTAACTTTTCTTTAACGAAAGAATGTCAAAAGGCTGAAGTTCGTAGTATTTGGCAACTACCGAAATTATGTTGTTAACCTCTTTTTCAACTGAAGCCTTTGGTACAAAAGTCTCAGTTTGTGCGTTGATCAGCACGCGAATGGCTTCTTTGACATTTTCTAAGTTGATAGGGATGTTGGACATCGTGCAGTTCATGATAGATGAATACAAAGCGCCTTCTAAATCTCGGACATTAGTTTTAATAACTTTGGCGATATACATTAAAATGTCTTCGCCAATTTGACTTGCAATTTCTGGTGCAAACATTTCACTAGCCTTTCTTTTCAAAATAGACACACGGTGTTCGTCGTTTGGAACTTCAATGCTGGCAGTCAAACCCCATGCAAAGCGAGAAACTAGACGAGAGTGGATGTTTTGCAGTTCACTGGTTTTGCGGTCAGAGGCTAAAACTATTTGTTTATTTGAGTTATGCAGGTGTTCATATAGCTTAAAAAACTCATTTTGAGTTTTTTCAGCCCCACTAATCATTTGTATATCGTCAATCAACAAGCAGTCTAAAGATTTAAATTTCTTGTTGAACTGTTGCATGCGATTAGTTTTATCAGTTCCATAAAAAACACTTGTAAACTCTTCAACAAATGTACTCGCTGGAATGTATAAAACCTTTAAATTCGGGTTATTTTTAATCATTTCATTACCAATTGCGTGCATAAGATGAGTTTTTCCAACCCCAACCGCACCAGAAATGTAGAAAGGGTTTCCGGTTGAAGCAGGTTGTTCTGCGACTGAAATCGCACAGCGATAGGCAAAGGAGTTTGAAACTCCGACCACAAAGTTTGAAAATGTGTATTTTGGGTTTAATTTACTGTCAAGATAACCATCGGTTTCAAAAGCAGCAGGGTTTTCTTTTTCCTTTTCATATTCAAGGTCAGTTTCTGTAATAAATTTAAATGACAAAGGAGTTTCTTGAAACAAAGTAGCAGCGATTTCGTTAATCTTTTCACTGTGGTACACAGATAGTCTTGTTTTGACAAAATCGTTGTCTACTAAAATATAGACAATGTTGTTATCTACTCTATAAATACTTGTTTTATTTCCAAAAAGTGAGTCAAAACTCTCTTCCTCGATTTCGTTTTTAAGTTGATTGATAATGTCTGACCACAGTTTTTTTACGTCGCTGTCCATAAGTTCTCCTTTTGTGTAAATATTTTATCAACACAAGACAAACAAAAACAATTTAGGTTATCCACATTTTCTGTGGATAACTTGTTCAAGGTTTGCCAAATGTGGACAAAAATGTGGACAACTAAGGCAAAATAACCTTTTAAATAGCCGATTTTCACGAACTTATCCACATCTCCACATTTTGTTTTCCACACCTGAGTTATCCACATTGTGGTTAAAATCAGACTTTGTGGATAAAAAACAGTTTATTCAAAGACTCTAAAAATACACTAAAAATCTTGTTTTGCCCATTAAAAAAATTGCAAAAAAAGTTGTGGTGTGTTAAACTTTTAAGAGCATTGTTTGAAAGGACTAATATGAAAAGAACATATCAACCTAGTAAAATTAAAAGAGCACGTACACACGGTTTCATGGAAAGAATGAGCACAGCAAACGGCCGTAGAGTTCTACAAAGAAGACGTGCAAAAGGACGTTTAGTTTTAACAGTTAGCGACACTAAACACCAAAAATAATTTAAATAAATATTTGAACCTAACCACCAGATAAATATTTTTAAATTAAATATTTTAGGGTGGTTTTTTTATACAAATTATGGAAAAAAAATACAGAGTCAAAAAATACGCAGAGTTTGACCAAATATTTAAAACTGGCAAAAAATTCAGCACGCCACACTTCAGGATTGTATTTAAAACAACTGAAGAGCCACACTCCAGGTTTGGCATCTCTATCGGCAAAAAATTTGGCAACGCTGTTCAACGCAACAAAATTAAAAGACAAATCAGAAATATTTTGAGAAACTATAAACAATGCAAATTAAGTTTTTTAACAATAGTTGTAGTTAAACCTGTAGCAGCATCACTAACTTTTATAGAAATTAAAAAAGAACTTGCCAGTTCTTTAAATAAAATCTATAAAGTGGAGGAACAATGAATAAAATCAAAACCCTGCTTTTGTTTTTTATTTCAGTGGTTTTAGTATTTACTTTAGCCTCTTGTAATAATAAACAAAAAATCATTGGTCTATACCATCAATTTGGTACCTACTCAGAGCGAGTTCAACTAAACTCAGGCAAAGAAATTTCCCTGCAAGGAAATGACTTTAGAGCACTTGCTCCGCTTACTGAAAACCTACCTTCTATTTCTGTATACCGCCTACTTGAAGACGGGTCAGTTCAACAACTTAATCGTGGTAACTTCAAAGACGGATATAGACTAACTCTTGGCGACAAAGTCGATGCAAACGGACTAATTGACGTTACTTTAACCGATGTACAAGATAAAAATATTACGCGTACTTTTAAAGTGGTTTATGACAAAGCACTTTTTAAGGCAAGCAAAACTAGCATGTATTTTCAAACTTATGAACTAAATATTGGCAACGCTAAAAACCCAGTCTTGGCACCTTTTCCGTTTTTTAGAAGAATTGGTGAACGCGTGCATTTTTCTGACTTAGTAAAGTTTGGCAATATTTATCGTTTTAATTTAGATAAAGCACTAGAACCAGAAGTTATTGAAAAAACGTTATACGCAAAAAGTCTGTTAGCACTTGAAGAAGGACATGATAAAAAAATCCAAACTCAAGACTTAATTGCCAAAAAAGTGATAGACAGCAACTTTGAACAGGCTAGATATCTAGTTAAAAACAAAGACAAAGAAGTAATTACTTACAGCTACCAAATTAACTTTAACTCAGCGCTAAGTGAAAACACTGAGTTTTTAGCAAAATATAGCGACTTTAAACTAACAACCGATGTTTTTGTAAGTGGCGGACAATATCCTTTACACAAACAAACTTTTGGTTGGTTTGACTACTTAACTACAGCCTGGATGGGTTGGCTACTTGGCAATACTTCAATTGCAGGTAAATTCGCAGTTGGTATAATTTTCACAACAATTATCGTTCGTATTTTAGCCTGGCCAATTTATGCTCGCACTAACGTAATGTCTGCTAGAATGCAGAAAATGACGCCTGACTTAAATAAACTAGAGCGTAAATATCAAGGCAGAACAGACAAAACCTCTATTCAACAAAAACAAATGGAGACGATGCGAATTTATCGTAAACACAAGGTAGGTTTCTCGTCTTTCTTAATTCCGTTTTTGCAAATGCCGATTTTCATTGGAGTTTATAACACCATTAACCGAGTTACCGTGGAAGGTGGATACTACGCATACCAAGTTTGGGACAAGTCTTTCATGGGCCTAAACTTAGGCGCTGGTAAAGACTTAACTAACTATCTACTTGCCTTTATAGTGTTTTGCACGATGGTTTTAATTCAGTTAATCAGCTCCTATAAAACCGCAAAAATGCGCGAAAAAGACGCAAGAACTGTCGTAATTGATCCAAAAAAAGACCCTAAACGCAACCAACGTATGATGCTGATTTTTGGAATTATTATGGCCGGCGTGATGACCTGGTGGTCAATTAACGACCGTGGACTGGCGTTTTACTGGATAATTGGTAACTTATTTTCAATCGGTCAAACCGCTTTTTATAAAATTATTTCAATTAAAAAAGAAAACAAATCCCAAACAGAGGAGTTATTATAATTATGAATATTAAAGAACTTGACAACATTCAAGCAGAATCTGCAGAGGCTGCCATTCAAATTGCTGCCAAAGAACTGCTTTGCAACCCAACCCAACTTAAAGCAATTCCAACTACCCCTGGCACTTTTAATGTTTTTGTAAAACAATCTCCTGCACTGATTGCCAAAGAGTATTTAGAAAACGTCTTTAAAGCGCTAAATATTGACCTTAAAATTGAGTTTAGAACTCTTGAACAAGGTAAACTAATTGTTTTTAATTTAGAGACTTCTGAAAACGCTTTTTTAATCGGGAACCGTGGAAACACACTTCACTCTCTTGCTGTTTTGACAAAAATTGCAACTAAACAGTTTTGCGAAGAGCAAACAGAAGTTGTTTTAGACATTTCTGGCTACCTTGCTAAACGCAAAACTATTTTAGAGATTCTGGCAACCAAAGAGGCAAAAAAAGTTTTGGCAAGCAAAGCATCTGTAGAACTTAAAAACTTAAACTCATATGAGCGACATATAATTCACGAAAAATTAAGCGACTGGAAAAAAATTCAAACCCACTCACACGGCGAAGGTAAAGACCGAGTTCTGACAATCTCTTTTGTTGAAAACAAAAAACCTAGCCAAGAGCAAGAAGATTAGTTTTTTGAGTAATTTTTATTTACTTAAACAACTATATTGATATCTTAAATAAAAAAAGGAGCAGCGATGTTAATAGATTCAAAAATTTTAGCCACCAACTTCCAAGACTACGCAGGCAAAGAAGTTACTTTAAACGGCTGGATTAAAACAAATCGCGACCAAAAAGAATTCGGGTTTATCGCTTTAAACGACGGACTTAGACTTGAAAACATCCAAGTAATTTACGAGGCTGGTTTGAGTAATTTCGCAGAAGTTTCTAAATTAAACTCAGGTGCCTCAATTTCAGTGACTGGTGTGGTAGTTTTAACACCAGATCGCACACAAAGTTTTGAAATCAAAGCAAGTGAAGTTAAGATCATTAAAAACACAGATCCTGATTACCCTATTCAACCCAAAAGACATACTCGTGAGTTTTTGCGAGAGCATCTGGAGTTAAGACCACGCACTAACTTATTTAACGCAGTTTTTAGAACTCGCTCAGTGCTTGCACATGCTATTCACACCTTCTTTCAAGAAAAAGGCTTTATTTATCTGAACTCTCCAATCATAACTTCTAATGATGGAGAAGGAGCGGGTGAGATGTTTGTAGTCTCTACGCTAAAACCAGGCCAAACTGACTATAAAAAAGATTTTTTTGAAAAGAAGGCAAACCTGACTGTAACCGGACAACTACACGCCGAGGCATATGCTCAAGCTTTCCAAAGAGTTTATACTTTTGGACCTACTTTTAGAGCAGAAAAGTCAAATACTCCAAAGCACGCTGCTGAGTTTTGGATGGTAGAACCTGAAATTGCTTTCTTTGATCTTGAAAAAGACATGGCTTTAGCCGAGGAAATGGTTAAATTCTTAGTAAATGAAGCGTTTTTAAAACTGCAGCCAGAGCTTACTCTTTTCAATAAGTTCCTAGAACCTGGTTTAATTGACAGGCTAACTGAAGTTAAAGACAAACCATTTGCGAGAATCACTCACGCCGAGGCGATAGACATTTTAAAGAAGGCTAAAGTTAAGTTTGAAAACGAACCAATGCATGGTAAAGATATATTTACTGAACACGAGAAATACTTAACTGATGTTTATTTTAAATCACCTGTTTTTATCTATAATTGGCCAAAAGAAATCAAAGCCTTTTACATGAAACAAAATGACGACAACAAAACTGTGGCTGCCTGTGATTTGCTTGTTGCTAAGTCTGGTGAGTTAATTGGTGGTTCACAACGTGAAGATGACTACGATAAATTACTTAGCCGTATGCAAGAACTTAAAATGGACGTTGAGCCACTTAAATGGTACCTGGATTTAAGAAGACACGGTGGTACTCAGTCTGCAGGCTTTGGACTTGGCTTTGAGCGACTTGTGATGTTTATAACTGGTATTGAAAACATCCGAGATGTAGTGCCTTTTCCAAGAACCTCTAAAAATCTAAACTACTAATAAATTAAAAATAATTTCTAAATGAACAACACCATTGAAATTGTTGACAAAAGGAGAAGAATTCAATTTTTCAATGTAGCTGAGGCTACACTTTTGTTTATAGCAATCTCTTTGGTTGTTGTTTTTTTATTGCTCAAAAACTTGGGCAATAAAAACAATCCAACCTCAGGACTTTCAATTGAACAAAGTTTTAAAAATGAAATTTTAACTAAAGTTTATTTACCAAAACTGTATCTTGGAAAAACTGTAAATTGGTCTGCAAATAACAAGTTAATCGACTTAAAAACTGGAGATGTTACCCAACCTTTTTTAGATACAAAAACTAAGTTAGTTGCAGAAATTACCGGATTTAAAAAAGAATTTATTTTAGAAATTAAAGGCTATAAAAATGCTTTGTTGGGCGAAAAAACAAAAATAATTAACATAATAGAAAAGTTAAACTACTATAATTTTGACCCGAGTTTTATAAATGCTTTTACTAAATTTAAGCAAAGCAATTTAACAGAATTAGGGTACGAAAAAGAAGTTGAGAAACTAATTTATCAATTTTCTAAACAAA